>NZ_BCBG01000028.1:0-75090 GCF_001320485.1 Pseudomonas sp. NBRC 111130 | reverse complement strand
CTCGATCTCACAGCCGCTGAAGATCTCAAGCCAGGAAAACCACAGGCGCCGAAAATCTCAAGCCAGGAAAAGCCCCCCATATCCAACCCTGTCCCCGCTTCCCATGTCAGACCACCCGGTCACGATCCATTAGCGTGACAACGATCCCTACCTTCCAGGCAAAGCAGGATGCTTACCGATGCTCTTCAGCGAACTGATGGCTGTTCTCTCCACACATGCAATCCGACTCCAGCGCGAAGACCAGGACCTGATCGTCCTGGGCGACGACCAGGCCCTGGACGACACCCTGTGGGAGGCGCTGTCACGGCACAAGCCGGCCTTGCTGGAAATGCTCGCCGAGCACGATGACGACTGGCTCAGCCCGGCGCTGCGCATCACCCCCGACATGCTGCCGCTGGTGCAGCTCGACCAGCAGGCCATCGACCGCATCGTTGCCAGCGTGCCCGGCGGCGCCGCCAACGTGCAGGACATCTACCCGCTGGCACCGCTGCAGCAAGGCATGCTCTACCAGCACCTGTCTGCCGCCGACGGCGACCCGTACCTGGCCCAGGTGCAGCTGCGCTTTGCCAGCAAGGCACACCTCGAAGCCTTCGCCCAGGCCCTGCAATGGGTGATCCAGCGCCACGACATCCTGCGCACCGCGCTGCATTGGGAATACCTCGACGAGCCGGTGCAGGTGGTCTGGCGCGAGGCGACCCTTGTGCGTGACGCCGTCGACGTCCAGGGCGACGATCCGCTGGCCCGGTTGTGCGCGCGTTTCGACCCGCATCACTACCGCCTGGACCTGCGCCAGGCACCGCTGATGCAGCTGATGCACGCCCGTGGCGCTGGCGGGCAGTGGGTGGCGTTGCTGATGTTCCACCACGTGATCATGGACCACACAGCGCTGGACATCGTGCGCCGCGAAATCCAGGCGCACCTGGCCGGCGAGTCGGCGCAGCTGGCGCCGCCGATGCCGTTTCGCAACGTGCTGGCCGCAGCGCGCCAGGCGCTGGACGAACAGGCCCACGAGCGGTTCTTCCGCGAGATGCTCGACGACATCGACGAGCCGACCCTGGCTTTCGGCTTGCCAGACAAAGGCCAGCAGCCACTGCAACAGGCGCGCCTGACCCTGGCGCCCGCGCTAAGCCTGCGCCTGCGCCGCCAGGCCCGACAGCTTGGCGTGAGCCCGGCCAGTGTCCTGCACCTGGGCTTCGCCCGCCTGGTCGGGCAACTGTCCGCGCGCCAGGCCGTGGTGTTCGGCAGTGTGCTGCTGGGGCGCATGACCACCGGTGAAGGCGGTGAGCAGGCGCTGGGCATGTTCATCAATACCCTGCCGCTACGCATCGACCTCGGCCAGCACGGTGTGCGCCAGGCCTTGCTGGCCACCCACAAGCGGCTCAGCGCCTTGCTCGGCCATGAGCAGGCCTCGCTGGCCCTGGCCCAGCGTTGCAGCGGCGTGGCCGCGCCGGCGCCGCTGTTCAACAGCATGCTCAACTACCGCCACAGTGCTGCCGGCGATGCCGCCGAGATCATCCCGGTGGCGCCGGGCATCGACATCGTCGGCGCCGAAGAACGCACCGACTACCCGCTGACCGTCAGCGTCGACGACCTTGGCGATGACCTGCGCCTGACCGTGCAAAGCTTGCCGCAATGGGGCGCTGCGCGCATTGCCGAGCAGTTCCAGCAGGTGCTGGCAAGCCTGATCGACGCACTTGAGCAGGCACCTGAAACACCGCTGCAGCACCTGGCCGTGCTGCCCCAGGCCGAGCGCGAGCAGGTGCTGGAGCAGTTCAACCGCACCGCCCAGGCTTACCCGCAAGGGCTGACCGTGCATGCGCTGTTCGAAGCCCAGGCGGCCCGCGCCCCCGAAGCGACCGCGCTGCTGCAGGACGGCCTGGCCCTTGGCTACGGCGAACTGAACCGGCGCGCCAACCAGTTGGCCCATCGCCTGATCGAGCACGGCGTCAAGGTGGGCGACCGGGTTGCCCTGTGCCTGCCGCGCAGCCCGGAACGCATGGTCGGCCTGCTCGCGGTGCTCAAGGCAGGTGCTGCCTATGTGCCGGTAGACCCGGCCTATCCGGCGGAGCGAATCGCCTATCTGCTGCAAGACAGCGCGCCAGCGCTGGTGCTGGCGACCACGGCGATCGAAGGCTTGCCGCCGATGGCGCGCCTCGACCTCGACCAGGCCGACGCCTTGGCAGCCAACAGCAGCAACCCGGAACTGCCCGGGCTCGATGCGCAGCAGCTGGCCTACCTGGTCTACACCTCCGGTTCCACCGGCCAGCCCAAGGGGGTGATGATCGAGCACCAGACCCTGGCCAACCTGGTGCACTGGCACTGCCAGGCATTCGCGCTCGCGGCCGGCTCGCACAGCGCCAGTGTCGCCGGTTTCGGCTTCGACGCCATGGCCTGGGAAGTCTGGCCGACTCTGTGTGCGGGCGCCACGCTGCACCTGCCGCCGAAGCACATCGGTAACGAACACGTCGACGAGCTGCTGGACTGGTGGCTGGCGCAGCCGCTGCAGGTGAGCTTCCTGCCCACCCCGGTGGCCGAACAGGCCCTGCGCCGTGACCGCCAGCACCCGACCTTGCGCACGCTGCTGGTCGGCGGCGACCGCCTGCGCCAGTTCGACCGCGACCCAGGCTTCGCGCTGGTCAACAACTACGGCCCGACCGAAACCACGGTGGTGGCGACCTCTGGCCGGATCATCGTCAACGGTGCGCTGCACATCGGCCAGCCGATCGCCAACACCCGCGTGTATGTGCTCGACGAAGGCCTGCAGCCAGTACCGGTTGGCGTCAGTGGCGAGCTTTTCATCGGCGGGGCGCAGGTCGCACGCGGCTATTTCAATCGCCCCGAACTCACCGCAGAGCGCTTCCTCGACGACCCCTTCAACCCCGGTGGCCGCATGTACCGCAGTGGCGACCTGGTGCGCTGGAATGCCGACGGCACCCTCGATTACCTGGGGCGCAACGATGACCAGGTAAAGATCCGTGGCGTGCGCGTGGAGCTGGGCGAAATCGAGGCTGCCCTGGCTGCCCGGCCGGGCATCGACGACGCCGTCGTGCTGGTGCGCGAAGGGCGCCTGCTGGCCTGGTACACCGAATCCGCCCCCGTCGACCCTGAACCCTTGCGTCAGGCCCTGCAGGCCAGCTTGCCGGCACACATGCTGCCAGTGGCGTTCATCCGCCTGGATCAACTGCCGCTGACCAGCCACGGCAAGCTCGACCGCCGTGCGCTGCCCGATCCGGACGGCGCCTCGCTGCCTGGGCAAGCCTATGAAGCAGCGCAAGGTGAAACCGAGGCCGCCATGGCCGCGATCTGGGCCGAGGTACTGGGCGTGGAACGGGTAGGGCGGCATGACAACTTCTTCGAGCTGGGCGGCCACTCGCTGCTGGCTGTGACCCTGGTCGAGCGGCTGCGCAAGGCCGGCCTGGTCATCGATGTGCGCGTGCTGTTCGCCCAGCCGACCGTGGCTGCGCTGGCCGGCGCGACGGCCAGTGGCGAGGCCAAGGTTGCGGCCAACCGTGTGCCCCAGGGTGCAGCGCGGATCACCCCGGACATGCTCAGCCTGGTCGAGCTGGACCAGGCCAGCATCGATGCCATCGTTGCCACGGTGCCGGGCGGGGCCGCCAACGTGCAGGAAATCTACCCGCTGGCGCCGTTGCAGGAAGGCATTCTCTACCATCACCTGAGCGCCGAGCAGGGCGACCCGTACCTGCTGCAGACGCGCCTGGCCTTCGACAGCGTCGAGCGCCTGCTGGCCTGGGCAGGCGCCTTGCAACAGGTGATCGACCGCCACGACATCCTGCGCACCTCGGTGCTCTGGCAGGGGCTGGCGCAGCCGCTGCAGGTGGTCTGGCGGGCTGCGCAGCTGGTGGTGTGCGAGGTCGATGACCTGGCCGACCAAGTTGGCGTGTCACGCATCGAGCAGTTGCACGCGCGCTTCGATGCGCGCCACCACCGCCTGGACCTGGGCCAGGCACCGCTCACGCGCCTGTACTACAGCCTCGACCCCGCCAACCACCAGGTGGTGGCGATCCTGTTGTTCCATCACCTGACCCTCGATCACACCGCCATGGACGTGGTCGCCCGGGAGATGCGCGCCTTGCTGTTCGGCCAGGGCGCAACGCTGCCGGCGGCGGTGCCTTATCGCAACTATGTGGCCCAGGCCCGCCAGGCCGACCCGGCCAGCCAGGCGGCGTTCTTCCGCGAGATGCTGGCGGATGTCGACGAGCCGACCTTGCCGTTGGGCTTTGCCGATGTGCAGGGCGACGGGCGCCATATCGAGAGCGCCTGGATGGCGCTGGATGCCGGCCTCAGCCTGCGCCTGCGCCGTCAGGCACGGCAGCTGGGGGTCAGCGCCGCCAGCCTGATGCACCTGACCTGGGCGCGGGTGCTGGGCGTGCTGGCCAACCGCAGCGACGTGGTGTTCGGCACCGTGCTGATGGGCCGCCTGCAAGGTGGCGAAGGCGCCGACCGGGCACTGGGCATGTTCATCAACACCTTGCCGCTGCGGGTCGACACCCGTGCCGGCGCGCACGCGGCGGTGATGGCCACCCATCGCAGCCTGTCGGCCCTGCTCGGCCATGAGCACGCCCCCTTGCCCCTGGCCCAGCGTTGCAGCGGCGTGGCAGCGTCGGTGCCGCTGTTCAGCGCCTTGCTCAACTACCGCCATAGCGCTGCCGATGCGCCACTTGAAGGCGAGGGCATCTGGGAGGGTGTGCGCCTGCTTGGCGGTGAGGAACGCAGCAACTACCCACTGACCCTGAGCGTCAACGACCTCGGCGAGGGCTTCAGTTTCAGCGTGCTGGCCGTCGAAGGCATTGGCGCCGCCCGCATCACCGAATGGATGGCCAACACGCTGGCGCAGTTGCTGCAAGCGCTGGAGTCGGGGCACGAGGCGACGGTCGACAGCCTGTCGATTGTCAGCGAGCAAGCGCGCCAGCAGCTGCTGGGCAGCTTCAACGCCACGGCGCAGGCTTACCCGCAGGGCCAGACCGTCCATGCCCTGATCGAGGCCCAGGCCGCCCGCGCGCCCGAGGCGACGGCCATCAGCCAGGGCGACCAGGCCCTGAGCTACGGCGAACTCAACCAGCGCGCCAACCGCCTGGCCCATCGCCTGATCGAACACGGTGTGCGCTGCGGCGACCGGGTCGCGCTGTGCCTGCCGCGCAGCATCGAGCGGCTGATCGGCCTGCTGGCCGTGCTCAAGGCCGGGGCTGCCTATGTGCCGGTGGACCCGACCTACCCGCGCGAGCGCATCGCCTACCTGCTGGCCGACAGTTCACCCGCGCTGGTGCTGGCCGATTCGGCCGTCGATGGCTTGCCAGGCGAGCTGCCACGGCTGGACCTCGATCAGCCCGCCAGCTGGCCTGCAACCGACAGCAACCCTGAAGTGCCCGGGCTCGATGCCCATCAACTGGCCTATGTGGTCTACACCTCCGGCTCCACCGGCCAGCCCAAGGGCGTGATGATCGAGCACCAGACCCTGGCCAACCTGGTGCACTGGCACTGCCAGGCATTCGCGCTGGGTGCCGGCGAGCGCACCTCCAGCGTGGCCGGTTTCGGTTTCGACGCCATGGCCTGGGAGGTGTGGCCGGCATTGTGCGCCGGTGCCACGCTGCACCTGCCGCCGACGCACATCGGCAACGAACACGTCGAGGAGCTGCTCGACTGGTGGCTGGAGCAACCGCTGAAGGTCAGCTTCCTGCCGACGCCGGTCGCCGAGCAGGCGCTGCGTCGCCAACGCCAGCACCCGACCTTGCGCACCCTGCTGATCGGCGGCGACCGCCTGCGCCAGTTCGACCGCGACCCGGGCTTCGACCTGGTGAACAACTACGGGCCGACCGAAACCACCGTGGTCGCCACCTCCGGCAAGGTCCTGCCGGGCGGTGCGCTGCACATCGGCCAGCCGATCGCCAACACCCGCGTCTATGTGCTCGACGCGCATCTTCAACCGGTGCCGGTGGGGGTCACCGGCGAGCTGTACATCGGCGGCGGCCAGGTCGCCCGGGGCTATTTCAACCGCCCGCAACTGACCGAGGAACGTTTCCTGGCCGACCCGTTCAGCCGCCTGCCGGGCGCACGCATGTACCGCAGCGGCGACCTGGTGCGCTGGAATGCCGACGGCAGCCTCGACTACCTGGGCCGCAACGATGACCAGGTGAAGATCCGCGGCATGCGCGTCGAACTGGGCGAGATCGAAGCGGCCATGGCGGCCCAGCCCGGCATCGAGCATGCCGTGGTCCTGGTGCGTGGCGAGCGCTTGCTGGCCTGGTTCACCGAAGCCAGCGCAGTCGACCTCGATGCGCTGCGCCAGGCGCTGCGAGCCAGCCTGCCGGCGCACATGCTGCCGCACGCGTTCATGCGCCTGCAGCAACTGCCGCTCACCAGCCATGGCAAGCTGGACCGTCGTGCTTTGCCCGAACCCGATGCGGCGGAGCAAGGCCATGTCGAGCCCCAGGGCGAGCGCGAAACCCTCATGGCCGCCATCTGGGCCGAGGTGCTGGGCGTCGAGCGGGTAGGGCGACACGACAACTTCTTCGAACTGGGTGGCCACTCGCTGCTGGCCGTGACCCTGATCGAGCGCCTGCGTCAGCACGGCCTGGACACCGACGTGCGCGTGCTGTTCAGCCAGCCGACGGTGGCCGCACTGGCTGCGGCACTGAGCAAGGGCCGACAGGTCGTGGTGCCGGAGAACCGCATTGCGGCCGGCTGCAATCACATCACCCCCGACCTGCTGCCGTTGATCGACCTGGACCAGGCCAGTATCGAGCGCATCGTCGCCACGGTGCCGGGCGGTGCTGCCAACGTGCAGGACATCTACCCGCTGGCCCCGCTGCAGGAAGGCATCCTCTATCACCACCTCAGTGCCAGCGGTGCCGACCCGTACCTGCTGCAATGGCGCGTGGCCTTCGACAGCCTGGCGCGTCTGCAGGCCTTCGCCAGCGCGCTGGACAAGGTCATCGCCCGCCACGATGTGCTGCGCACCGCCGTGCTCTGGGACAGCCTGCCACAACCGGTGCAGGTGGTCTGGCGCCAGGCTCCCGGGGCGGTTCTGGCCCTCTGTGGGAGCGGGCTTGCCCGCGAAGCAGGCGACACCGCACTCGACTTGAGCCAGGCGCCTTTGATCCGCCTGATTTACACCGAGGCGCAAGGCCCTATCGAGGCAACCCTGCAGTTCCACCACATCGCCCTTGATCACACTGCGATGAAAGAGGTGCTGGACGAAATCCGCGACCACTTGCAGGGCCGGCAACCCAGCCAGCAGCCGGTGCCTTACCGCAACTACGTGGCCCAGGCCCGCCTGGCCATCAGCGAAGCCGAACACGAAGCCTTCTTCCGTGCCGCGCTTGGCGACATCGACGAACCCACCCTGCCATACGGCCTGACCGACCTGCAGGGCCAGGCCGACGGCTTCGAACTGGCCACCGTGCAACTTGCCAGCAGCCACTACCAACGCCTGCGCCAACAGGCCCGGCAGCTGGGCGTGAGTGCCGCCAGCCTGCTGCACCTGGCCTGGGCGCGGCTGGTCTCGGCCACCAGCGGCAGGGACAGCGTGGTGTTCGGCACCGTGCTGCTCGGCCGCCTGCAGGGCGGTGCCGGCGCCGACCGCGGCCTGGGCATGTTCATCAATACCTTGCCGCTGCGCCTGGACCTGAACGGCCTTGGCGTACGCGAGGGCGTGCGCCTGGCCCATGAGCGCCTGAGCGCGCTGCTGATGCATGAGCACGCCTCGCTGGCGCTGGCCCAGCGTTGCAGTGGCGTGGCGGCGCCCACGCCGCTGTTCAGCGCCATGCTCAACTACCGGCACGGCGCCAGTGCCCGCCAGCAGCAGGCACAACGCGAAGCCCTGGAAGGCATCCAGGCGCTGCCCAGCGGCGGGCATGGCAACTACCCGTTGAGCGTCAACGTCGACGACCTGGGCGACGGCCTGCGCATCACCGCCCAGGTCACGCCGCAGGTGGGCGCGCAACGGGTCTGCGGGCAACTGCTGCAGGTGCTGGTCGGCCTGCTCGATGCGCTGGAGCAACAGCCGCAACTGGCGCTGCAGCAATTGCCGGTGCTGGCGCCCGAGGAGCGCCAGCAGCTGCTGGTGGCGGCCAACGCCAGCGAGCAGCCACACGATCTGCAGCAACCGCTGCACCGCCTGTTCGAGGCGCAGGCCCGGCGCACGCCGGATGCCCCGGCACTGGTGGCTGAAGACGGTCAACTGAGTTACCGCCAGCTCGACGAACAGGCCAACCGCCTGGCCCATCACCTGATCGCCCTGGGCGTGCAACCCGACGACCGCGTGGCGGTCTGCGTCGAGCGTGGCGTGTCGCTGGTGGTCGGCCTGCTGGCCATTCTCAAGGCCGGTGGCGCCTATGTACCGCTCGACCCTGGCTACCCGGCTGAGCGCATTCGCCACATGCTGGACGACAGTGCGCCCAAGGCGCTGCTGGTGCATGCACCGACCCGCGACCTAGCCCTGCACGCGGTGCAGGTCGACCTGGACCGCCCCGCCTGGGGTGAGCAACCGCTCAGCAACCCACGCGTGGCAGGTCTGACGGCCCGGCACCTGGCCTACGTGATCTACACCTCCGGCTCCACCGGCGTGCCGAAGGGGGTGATGGTCGAGCACCGCAACGTGGTCAATCTGCTGCACTGGAGCCAGCGCCTGTGCGCCGGCGCCGGCAGCGTGCTGCACAAGACCCCGATCAGCTTCGATGCCTCGGTATGGGAGTTGTTCTGGCCCTTGTGCAGCGGCCTGCGCCTGGTGCTTGCGCGCCCGGATGGCCAGCGAGATGCGCAATACCTTGCGCATTTGATCCAGCAGCAGCAGGTGAACGTGGTGCAGTTCGTGCCGGCCTTGCTGCAGCAGTTCCTGGAACAGGCGCAGTCCAGCGCTTGCACCAGCCTGAGCGACATCGTCTGCGGCGGTGGCGAGCTGACCGAAGCGCTGGCCGCCCAAGTGCGGGCGCGCCTGCCGAATGTGCGCCTGCACAACGTCTACGGGCCCACCGAGGCCACCGTCGACTGCAGCGCCTGGACGCTGGAAGCCGACGCGGCGCTGCCAGGCGGCACGCTGCCGATCGGCCGTCCGATCGACAACACCCGGCTGTATGTGCTCGACAGCCGCGACCAGCCGGTGCCGTGGGGCGTGGCCGGGCACCTGCACATCGGTGGCGCCGGCGTGACCCGTGGCTACCTGGGCCTGGCGCAACAGCAGGCCGAGCGCTTCATCGACAGCCCGTTCGTGGCGGGTGAGCGGCTGTATCGCAGTGGCGACCTGGTGCGCCAGCGCGCCGATGGCAACCTTGAGTTCCTCGGTCGCAACGACCAGCAGGTGAAGATTCGCGGCCTGCGCATCGAGCCAGGCGAAATCGAGGCCTGCTTGACCCGTATTGCCGGGGTGCGCGAAGCCGTGGTGCTGGCGTTCGATGCCCGCCTGGTCGCCTATCACACCGGTGAGCCGCACGCGGCGGATGCCCTGCGCCAGGCGCTGCTGACGCAACTGCCGGACTACATGGTGCCAGCGCAGTACATTCACCTCGGCCAGCTGCCGCTCACCCCTAACGGCAAGCTCGACCGCAAGGCGCTGCCAGCCCCTGACGCCGCGTTGCAGCAGCGTGCCTTCGAGGCGCCGCAAGGCGGCACCGAAACCCTGCTGGCGGCGATCTGGAGCGAGCTGCTGGGCGTGGAGCGCGTAGGGCGGCACGACAACTTCTTCGAACTGGGCGGCCACTCGCTGCTGGCCGTGAGCCTGACGGCGCGCCTGCGCTTGCAGGGCCTGCAGGTGGATGTGCGTACCCTGTTCGGCCAGCCGACCATCGCCGCCCTGGCGGCAACCCTGGGGCACGATCAACAGGTCGAGGTGCCTGAGAACCGTATCCAGGCGGGTTGCCGCCACATCACCCCGGCGCTGCTCAGCCTGATCGATCTCGACCAGGCCAGCATCGACCGGATCGTCGCCAGCGTGCCGGGCGGCGCTGCCAATGTGCAGGATATCTACCCGCTGGCGCCGTTGCAGGAGGGCATTCTCTATCACCACCTGAGCGCGGCCGGGCACGACCCGTATGTGCTTTACTCGCGCCTGCGCTTCGCCAGCCTCGAACGCCTGCAGGCCTTCGCCAGCGCCCTCGACCAAGTCATCGGCCGCCATGATGTGCTGCGCACCGCAGTGCTTTGGGAGGGCCTGCCGCAGCCGGTGCAGGTGGTCCTGCGCACAGTGCCTTCTGTGCTGGCGGGCGCCCTGGACGGCAGCTTGCCGACGATGCGCCTGGACCAGGCGCCGCTGATCCGACTGTTCCATACCCAGGGTGATGGCGCAGTTGACGCCACCCTGCAGTTCCACCACATCGTGCTCGACCACACCGCTTTGGAAGTGGTCGGCGAAGAGCTGCAGGCCTTCCTCCAGGGCGCTCCAGCCCCAGCCCACGCCCCGGTGCCTTACCGCAACTATGTGGCCCAGGCCCGCCTGGGCATCAGCCAGGCCGAACACGAGGCATTCTTCCGCACGCAATTGGCCGACATCGACGCACCGACCCTGCCGTTCGGCCTCAGTGACGTCCAGGGCGACGGCCGTGACATGCAGGAAGTGAAACTGACGCTACCGAGCACGCTTGCCACTCGCCTGCGCCATCAGGCCCGTGTGCTGGGCATCAGCGTCGCCAGCCTGTTCCACCTGGCCTGGGCACGCCTGCTGGGCGCCGCCAGCGGTCAGGACACGGTGGTGTTCGGCACCGTGCTGCTGGGGCGTCTGCAAGGCGGCGAAGGCGCCGAGCGGGCGCTGGGCATGTTCATCAACACCTTGCCGCTGCGCATCGACCTGGGCAGCGTCGGCCTGCGCGAGGCGGCGCAGGCCACCCACCAGCGCCTCAGTGCGCTGCTGGCCCACGAGCACGCCTCGCTGGCACTGGCCCAGCGCTGCAGCGGCGTGGCCGCGCCGCTGCCACTGTTCAGCGCGATGCTCAACTACCGCCATGGTGCCGAGGCCAATGCCGAGCAGCGCAAGGCCTGGCAAGGCATCGAAGTGCTCGACGGGCTGGAGCGCACCAACTACCCACTGAGCCTCAACGTGGACGACATGGGCGAAGGCTTCCGCTTGGTCGCCATGACCCCGGCCGAGGTCGGCGCGGCGCGGATCTGCGGGCAGATGAACCAGGTGCTGGAGGCGATGGCCGAGGCACTGGAGCATGAGCCGGAACTGCTGCTACAGCGCCTGCCGGTATTGGAGGCCGAGGAGCGCCAGCGGGTGCTGGTGGACTTCAATGACACGGCAGTCGATTACAACCTTGAGCAGACCTTGCATGGCCTGATCGAGGCGCAGGTTGCGCGTACCCCGGATGTGCTCGCCGTGCGGGCAGAAGAGGGTGAACTGACCTATCGCCAGCTCAATCAACAGGCCAACCGCCTGGCGCATCACCTGATTGCCTTGGGCGTCAAACCGGATGATCGGGTGGCGATCTGCGTCGAACGTGGCCTGTCGATGGTGGTCGGGCTGCTGGCGATCCTCAAGGCCGGGGGCGCCTATGTGCCGGTCGATCCGGATTACCCGGCCGAGCGTGTGCACCACATGTTGACCGACAGCGCGCCGGTGGCGGTGCTGGTGCACGGGGCGTCTCTGCATGTACCGGATGCCGGGCAGATCATCGACCTGGATCAGCCGACTTGGAGCAATCAATCGGCTGACAACCCTGTTGTCGCTGGATTGACGCCACGTCATCTGGCCTACGTGATCTACACCTCAGGCTCGACCGGCTTGCCCAAAGGCGTGATGAACGAGCATGCCAGCGTAGTGAACCGCTTGCTGTGGATGCAGGACGCCTATCAGCTGGGCGCCGATGACGTGGTGCTGCAGAAGACCCCGTTCAGCTTCGACGTATCGGTGTGGGAGTTCCTCTGGCCGCTGCAGACCGGCGCGCGCCTGGTCATGGCCCGCCCTGGCGGCCACCGCGATCCCGAGTACCTGCGCCAGGTCATCCAGAACGAAAGCATCACCACCTTGCACTTCGTCCCCTCGATGCTGGATGTATACCTATCTTCAGCAGCGAGCACTTCCCCTGTGGGAGCGGGCATGCCCGCGAACACCGGCGAAGCCGGTGCCATACACCGCGTCGACTTCTTCGCGGGCACGTCGGATCGCCGCACCGCCGCTCCCACAGGGACCGTGTACGCCTTGCGGCGCGTGTTGTGCAGCGGCGAAGCCTTGCCCGGCAGCCTGGCCCGCCGCTTCCACGCACAGCTACCCACTGTAGAACTGCACAACCTCTACGGCCCGACCGAAGCCGCCGTGGACGTCAGCGCCTGGCACTGCGTAACCGCCCCGGACAACACCCCAATCGGCAAACCCATCGCCAACACCACCCTCTACGTGCTCGATGGCCAAGGCCAGCCGGTACCGCAAGGCGTGGCCGGCGAGTTGTTCATCGGCGGCGTGCAGGTCGCCCGTGGTTACCTCAACCGCGCCGAACTCACCGCCGAACGCTTCCTCGACGACCCGTTCCGCCCAGGCGGTCGGCTGTACCGCACAGGCGACCTCGCACGCCACCTGCCGGACGGCAATATCGAATACCTGGGCCGCAACGACGACCAGGTGAAAATCCGCGGCCTGCGCATCGAGCTGGGCGAAATCCAGGCTGGCCTCACCGCCATCGCAGGCATCAAGGAAGCCGTGGTGATCGCCCGCGACCAGCGCCTGATCGCCTACTACACCGGCACCGCGCAAACCGTGGAAACCCTGCGCACGGCACTGCTTGCACACCTGCCGGAGTTCATGGTCCCGGCGCAGTTCATGCACCTCGACGCCTTGCCGCTGAGCCCCAACGGCAAGCTCGACCGCAAGGCACTGCCGGCGCCCGACGCCCTTCAGGACCGCCCTTACGAAGCCCCAGAGGGTGACACCGAAATCCTGCTGGCCGCCATCTGGTGCGAGTTGCTGGGCGTGGAACGGGTAGGGCGTCACGACAACTTCTTCGAACTGGGCGGCCATTCGCTGCTGGCGGTGACCCTGACCTCGCGCCTGCGCCAGCAAGGCCTGCATGCCGATATCCGCGTGCTGTTCGGCCAGCCGACCCTGGCCGCGCTGGCGGCGGCGGTGGGCACTGCAAACGCCGTGCAGGTGCCGGGCAACCGCATTACCCAAGCGTGCACCCGCATCACCCCGGACATGCTGCCACTGGCAAGCCTGTCACAGGCGTCCATCGACAGCGTGACTGCACAGATCCCGGGCGGCGTCGCCAATGTCCAGGACCTCTACGGCCTGGCCCCGCTGCAGCAAGGCATTCTCTACCACCACCTGGCCAGCGAAGGCGCCGACCCCTACGTGCTGCAGGCGCGCTTCGCCTTCCCTGACCCGGCCACGCTCGACGCGTTCGCCGCTGCCCTGGATCAGGTCATTGCCCGCCACGACATCCTGCGTACCAGCATCCACTGGCAGCACCTTGAAGAGCCGGTGCAAGTGGTGTGGCGAGAAGCCAGGCTTGGCCGCGAGGCAGGCAGCACCGGCATCGACCTGAACCAGGCGCCGCTGATTCGCCTGCTGCGCAGCGAAACCGACGCGCGTGTCGAAGCAACGCTGCTGATCCACCACATCATCCTCGACCACGCTGCCGTCGAGCAGCTGGTCGCGGAAATCACCGCCGTACTGCAGGGCCGGCCGCTTTTGCACGCCAGCGTGCCCTACCGCAACTATGTGGCCCAGTCACGCCTGGGCAACACCGGCCAGGCAGCAGCGGCGATGTTCCGCGAGCTGCTGGGCGATATCGACGAGACCACCGAGGTGTTCGGCCTGCGCGAAGCACACAGCGGTGGCAGCCGTGTGCTCGACAGCCGCCAGGCACTGGATGCCGGCCTGGGCCAACGCCTGCGTGAACAGGCCCGACAGCTGGGGATCAGCGTTGCCAGCCTGGTACACCAGGCCTGGGGACTGGTGCTGGCGCAGCTGTCCGGGCGTGAGGAGGTGGTGTTCGGCACCGTGCTGCTGGGCCGCCTGCAGGGTGGCGAAGGCGCCGAACGGGCGCTGGGCATGTTCATCAACACCTTGCCGCTGCGCGTCAGTGTCGGCACGGCGGCGGTCAGCGACGCTGTGCGCCTGACCCACCAACGCCTGGCCCGCCTGCTTGCCCATGAGCAGGGGTCGCTCGCCGAGGCTCAGCGTTGCAGTGCGGTGCCGGCCGGGCAGGCACTGTTCACCAGCCTGCTCAACTTCCGTCACAGTGCACCGGCCAAGGCCGAGCTGAGCGAGGCCTGGCAGGGTATCGAGCAACTGGCCGCCCATGAGCGCAGCCACTATCCGTTGGTGGTCAACGTCGACGATGTCGGCGATGCGTTCGTGCTCACCGTGCAGGCGCTGGAGAGCGTGGACGGGGCGCAGGTCTGCCGGCTGCTGGCCACGGCTCTGGAGCAGCTGGCGCAAGCCCTGCAGCACGCCCCTGGCACGCCGCTGCAACAGCTCACCTGCCTGGCACCCGCCGAGCGCGAGCTGGTAGTGCATGGCTTCAACGCCAGCCGCCGCGATTATCCACGCGAGCATGCCGTCCACACGCTGTTTGGCGCCCATGCCGCACTCTGCCCGGCGGCGCTGGCCGTGGTGCACGGTGACCGGCAATACAGCTACGCTCAACTCGACCAGCATGCCAACCGGCTGGCCCATCACCTGCTGGCGCTGGGCGTGCAGCCGGGTGATCGCGTTGCCTTGCTGCTGCCGCGCAGCTTCGACCTGCTGGCGGCACAACTGGCGGCTAGCAAGTGCGCGGCGGTGTACGTGCCGCTGGACAGCAATGCCCCGGCCGAACGCCAGGCATTCATGATCGCCGACAGCCAGGCCCGTGTGCTGCTGACCTACAGCAGCGAACATCAGGTTGGCCAGGCCCTGCGGGTCGAACTCGATCAGCTGGCGCTGGAGCGTTGCCCGGCACATTCGCCAGGCGTGCCGGCAAGCGCCGAAAGCGCGGCCTACATCATGTACACCTCTGGCTCCACCGGCACCCCGAAAGGTGTGCAGGTGCCCCACCGGGCCATCGTGCGCCTGGTGGTCAACAACGGCTTTGCCGAATTCAGCAACCAGGACCGGGTGGCATTCGCCTCGAACCCGGCGTTCGACGCCAGTACCCTGGAAGTCTGGGCACCGCTGCTCAACGGCGGCACCCTGGTGGTCATCGATCAGCACCAGGTGCTGTCACGCCAGGCCCTGAGGGATACCTTGCTGCAGCAGGAAGTGAGCGTGTTGTGGCTCACGGCCGGGTTGTTCCAGCAGTTTGCCGATGACTTGCTGCCGGCGCTGGCCAGGCTGCGCTACCTGATGGTCGGCGGTGATGTGCTGGACCCGGCCGTGATTGCCCGGGTACTGCGAGACGGTGCGCCGAAGCACCTGCTCAATGGTTACGGCCCGACCGAGGCCACCACCTTCAGCACCACCCACGAAATCCGCGAGGTGGGTGAGGGCAGCATTCCGATCGGCAAGCCCATCGGCAACAGCCGCTGCTACGTGCTCGATGCCCGTCGGCAGCCGCTGCCGGTTGGGGCGGTCGGCGAGCTGTACATCGGTGGCGATGGCGTTGCCCTGGGTTATCTCGGCCAACCGCAACTGACCGCCGAACGCTTCCTCGACGACCCGTTCAGCCCGCAGCCGGGCGCGCGCATGTACCGCAGCGGCGACTTGGTCAGCTGGCAGGCCGACGGCACCTTGCGCTACCTGGGCCGCGCCGACCAGCAGATCAAGCTGCGCGGCTTCCGCATCGAGCTGGGCGAGATCGAGGCGCGCCTGGCGGAGTGCGCCGGCATTCGCGAGGCTGCCGTCGTGCTGCGCGAGGACGAGCCGGGCGACAAGCGCCTGGTGGCCTACTTCACCGCCAGCGCGGGCGCCCCGGCGATAGCCGAGCTGCATGCCCGGCTGCAAGGCCAGTTGCCCGACTACATGCTGCCGGCGGCCTATGTGGTGCTGGAGAGCTTGCCGTTGACCGCCAACGGCAAGCTCGACCGCCGCGCCTTGCCGCAGCCGGGCAGCGACGCCGTGCTCAGCCGCGCCTTCGAGGCGCCACAGGGCGCGGTGGAAACCACCCTGGCGGCAATCTGGGCGGACGTGCTCAAGGTCTCGCAGGTGGGCCGCCATGACCATTTCTTCGAGCTTGGCGGCCACTCGCTGCTGGCGGTGACCTTGATCGAGCGCATGCGCAAGGCCGGCCTGAGTGCCGATGTGCGCGTGCTGTTCGCCCAGCCGACCCTGGCGGCGCTGGCCGCAGCAGTGGGCAGCGGCCGTGAAGTCCAGGTGCCGGATAACCGCGTGCCACAGGATGCACGGCAGATCACCCCGGCCATGCTCAGCCTGATCGAGCTGGATCAAGGCGCCATCGACCGTATCGTCGCGCAGGTGCCGGGTGGTGCTGCCAACGTGCAGGAAATCTACCCGCTGGCGCCGTTGCAGGAGGGCATTCTCTATCACCACCTGAGTGCCGGGCAGGGCGACCCCTACCTGCTGCAGTCGCGGTTGGCCTTCGACAGCCTGGCCCGTCTGCAGGCCTGGGCCGCGGCCTTGCAGCAGGTCATCGACCGCCACGACATCCTGCGCACGGCCGTGCTGACCGAGGGGCTGGAACAGCCGGTGCAGGTGGTCTGGCGTGAAGCACGCATGGCAGTGACGGCGGTCGACGACCTGCAAGGGGCCTCGGTCATCGATGCCTTGCAGGCGCGTTTCGATGCGCGCCAGCAGCGGCTGGACCTGTCCCAGGCACCGTTGATGCGCCTGCTGTATGCCGACGACCCGGCCAACCAGCGCGTGGTGGCCATCCTGCAGTTCCACCACCTGGCCCTGGACCACACCGCGATGGAGGTGATCGCCGCAGAGATGCGCCAGCTGCTCGCGGGCAAGGCCGGCCAGCTGGCGGCGCCGGTGCCGTATCGCACCTACGTCGCCCAGGCCCGCCTGGGGGCTGACGCTGCCGCTCATGAGGCGTTCTTCCGCGACATGCTCGGCGACCTCGATGAGCCAACCTTGCCGTTCGGCCTGGCCGATGTGCAGGGCGATGGCCAAGCCATCAACGAGGCGCGCCTGCCGCTTGAGGCCACGCTGGCCCGCCAGCTGCGCGAGCAGGCCCGGCGCCTGGGGGTAAGCGCCGCGAGCCTGGCACACCTGGCCTGGGCGCGGGTACTGGGGGTGCTGGCCAACCGCACCGACGTGGTGTTCGGCACCGTGCTGATGGGCCGCCTGCAAGGCGGCGAGGGTGCCGATCGCGCACTGGGCGTGTTCATCAACACCCTGCCGCTGCGCATCGACCTGAGCGCGCCGGTGCAACAGGCCGTGCGTGCCACCCACCAGCGCCTGTCGGCGCTGCTGGGCCACGAGCACGCTTCGCTGGCGCTGGCCCAGCGCTGCAGTGGCGTGGCCGCGGCAGTGCCACTGTTCAGCGCCTTGTTCAACTATCGCCACAGCAGCGCTGGCGGCCCGGCCGCCGACGATGCCAGCGTGCAGGGTGTGCGCCTGCTGGGCGGCGAGGAGCGCAGCAACTACCCGCTGACCCTCAGCGTCGATGACCTGGGTGAAGGCTTCACCCTCAGTGTCCTGGCCCAACAGGGGATCGGCGCCGAACGCGTCGCGCTGTGGATGGCGCAGGCACTGGCACAGTTGAGCCAGGCGCTGGATCAGGGTGGCGACACCCCGGTGGACGCGTTGTCGATTCTCGACCTGCCGGCCCGCCAGCAGGTACTGCATGCTTTCAACGCCACCGCCCGGCATTACCCGCAAGGGCAGACGGTGCATGCCTTGGTCGAGGCCCAGGCTGCACAGTCACCCCAGGCCGCCGCGCTGGTGCAGGACGGCCAGGTACTGAGCTACGGCGAACTCAACCGCAGCGCCAACCGCCTGGCCCATCACCTCATCGCCCGTGGCGTGCTGGTCGGCGACCGGGTAGCCGTGTGCCTGCCGCGCAGCCTTGAGCGCCTGGTCGCACTGCTGGCCGTGCTGAAGGCCGGCGCCGCTTATGTGCCGGTAGACCCTGCGTACCCCGCTGAGCGCATCGCCTACCTATTGCAGGACAGCGCACCGGCGCTGGTGCTGACCGACGCTGGCACCCGGGCCCTGGTTGGCGATACCCCGCGTGTCGACCTGCAAGCTGACGGCTGGCAGGCCCAGGCGGGCAGCAATCCATGGGTCGCCGGCCTGGAGGCGCAGCAGCTGGCCTATGTGATCTACACCTCCGGCTCCACCGGCCAGCCGAAGGGGGTGATGGTCGAACACACCACCCTGGCCAACCTGGTGCACTGGCACTGCGACGCCTTTGCCCTTGGCGCTGGCAACCACACCAGCAGCGTGGCCGGTTTCGGCTTCGATGCCGTGGCCTGGGAAGTGTGGCCGGCGTTGTGCGCCGGAGCCGTGCTGCACCTGCCGCCAGCGCGCATTGCCGGCGAGCATGTCGACGAACTGCTCGACTGGTGGCTGGAACAACCGCTGCAGGTCAGCTTCCTGCCCACTCCGGTCGCGGAACAGGCGCTGCGCCGCGAGCGCCAGCACCCGACCTTGCGCACCTTGCTGGTCGGCGGTGACCGCCTGCGCCAGTTCGAGCGCGACCCAGGCTTTGCCCTGGTCAACAACTACGGCCCGACCGAGGCCACCGTGGTCGCCACCTCCGGGCTGCTGCAAGCGGGTGGCGCGCTGCATATCGGCAGGCCGATCGGCAACACCCGTGCCTATGTGCTCGACGAGCGCCGCCAGCCCGTGCCAGTTGGGGCCGTAGGCGAGCTGTACATCGGCGGCGCCGGTGTCGCCCGTGGCTACCTGAACCGTCCGCAGTTGACCGAGGAGCGCTTCCTCGCCGACCCGTTCAGCGAGCACCCGGGTGGCCGTATGTATCGCAGTGGCGACCTGGTGCGCTGGAACGCCGATGGCGCCCTCGACTACCTGGGCCGCAACGATGACCAGGTGAAGATCCGCGGTGTGCGTGTCGAACTGGGCGAGATCGAGGCGCTACTGGCTGCGCAGCCGGGGGTTGCCGATGCCGTGGTCCTGGTCCGTGACGAGCGCCTGCTGGCCTGGTTCACCGAGGCCGCACCGGTGGCGGTGGGGGCCTTGCGCGAGGCGCTGCAAGCCAGCTTGCCGGCGCATCTGCTGCCGCTGGCGTTCATTCGCCTGGAGACCTTGCCGCTGACCAGCCATGGCAAGCTCGACCGCAAGGCCCTGCCAGACCCGGACCCGGCGCTGCTTGCCTGCCAGGCCTATGTGGCGCCGCAAGGTCCGGTGGAAACCGCCCTGGCGCAGGTGTGGGCGCAGATGCTCAACGTCGAGCGGGTCGGGCGCCATGACAACTTCTTCGAACTGGGCGGCCATTCGCTGCTGGCGGTGAACCTGACGGCGCGCTTGCGCCAGCAAGGCCTGCAGGTCGATGTGCGGACGCTGTTCGGCCAGCCGACCGTTGCCGCGCTGGCTGCCACCCTGGGCCAGGCACAGCAGGTTCAAGTGCCGGACAACCTCATCCCGGCCAACTGCCAGCACCTCACCCCGGCGATGCTGCCGCTGGTGGCGCTGGAGCAGGCGGCCATCGACCGTATCGTCGCCCAGGTGCCGGGTGGTGCTGCCAACGTGCAGGACATCTACCCACTGGCGCCGCTGCAGGAGGGCATCCTCTATCACCATGTCAGCGCCGTCGGGCATGACCCCTATGTGCTGCAGTCACGCTTCGCCTTTGCCAGCCGCGCGCATTTCGACGACTTCGCAGCCGCGCTGGACAAGGTCATTGCCCGGCACGACGTATTGCGTACGGCCGTGCTTTGGGAAGGCCTGCCACAGCCGGTTCAGGTGGTGTGGCGCCAGGCACCGCTCGGGGTGTTCGAGGGGGATACCGGCAATGCCTGGCTTGAACTGGCTCAGGCGCCGTTGATCCGCTTGCACCATCGCGAGACGGCTGCAGGCATCGAAGCCACCTTGCAGTTCCACCACATCGTCCTCGACCACACGGCCATGGAGGTGGTCGGCGAGGAGTTGATCGGCTTCCTGCAAGGCGGCGAGCCCACCCATGCACCGGTGCCTTACCGCAACTACGTGGCGCAGGCCCGGCTGGGCATCAGCCAGGCCGAGCACGAGGCGTTCTTCCGCACGCAACTGGGCGATATCGACGAACCGACCCTGCCGTTCGGGCTGAGTGATGTACAGGGTGATGGCCGCGATATCGAGGAGGCCCAGCTGTGGCTGGACGCTGACCTGGCCCAGCGCCTGCGTCAGCAGGGGCGGCAGTTGGGGATCAGCGTCGCCAGCCTGTTCCACCTGGCCTGGGCGCGCTTGTTGGGTGCGGCCAGTGGCAAGGACCGCGTGGTGTTCGGCACCGTGCTGCTGGGTCGCCTGCAAGGCGGCGAAGGCGCAGAGCGGGCACTGGGCATGTTCATCAACACCTTGCCGTTGCGCATCGACCTGGGCGGCATCAGCCTGCGCGAGGGCGCCCATGCCGCGCACCAGCGCCTCAGCGCATTGCTGGCCCACGAGCACGCCTCGCTGGCGTTGGCCCAGCGTTGCAGCGGTGTGGCCGCGCCGTTGCCGCTGTTCAGTGCCATGCTCAACTATCGCCACAGTACGGTGGCCACGGCCCGCCACAAGCAGGCGACCGAGGGGATCGACAACCTGGCCAGCCAGGAGCGCAGCAACTACCCGTTGGGCCTGAACGTGGATGACACGGGCGAGGGCTTCCGCCTGGTCGCCATGACACCTGCCGACGTCGGCGCGGCACGTGTCTGCGGGCAGATGAACCAGGTGCTGGCGGCCATGGTCGAGGCTCTTGAGCATGAGCCGGAGCTGCTGTTGCAGCGCCTGCCGGTGTTGGAGGCAGAGGAACGCCAGCGGGTGCTGGTGGACTTCAATGACACGGCAGTCGATTACAACCTTGAGCAGACCTTGCATGGCCTGATCGAGGCGCAGGTTGTGCGGACGCCGGATGCGCTTGCCGTGCGGGCTGAGGAGGGTGAGCTGAGCTATGGCCAGCTCAACCAACAGGCCAACCGCCTGGCGCATCACCTGATCGCCCTGGGCGTCAAACCGGATGATCGGGTGGCGATCTGCGTCGAACGTGGCCTGTCGATGGTGGTCGGGCTGCTGGCGATCCTCAAGGCCGGCGGCGCTTACGTCCCGGTCGATCCGGATTACCCGGCCGAGCGCGTGCGCCACATGTTGACCGACAGCGCGCCGGTGACGGTGCTGGTGCACGCGGCGACCCGTCATGTGCCGGATGCCGGGCAGATCATCGATCTGGATCAGCCGACTTGGAGCAATCAATCGGCTGACAACCCTGTTGTCGTTGGATTGACGCCACGTCATCTGGCCTACGTGATCTACACCTCAGGCTCCACTGGCTTGCCCAAAGGCGTGATGAACGAGCATGCCGGCGTAGTGAACCGCTTGCTGTGGATGCAGGACGCCTATCAGCTGGGCGCCGATGACGTGGTGCTGCAGAAGACCCCGTTCAGCTTCGACGTTTCGGTGTGGGAATTCCTCTGGCCACTGCAGACCGGCGCCCGCCTGGTCATGGCCCGCCCAGGCGGACACCGCGATCCCGAGTACCTGCGCCAGGTCATCCAGAGCGAAAGCATCACCACCTTGCACTTCGTCCCCTCGATGCTGGATGTATACCTATCTTCAGCAGCGAGCACGTCCCCTGTGGGAGCGGGCATGCCCGCGAACACCGGCGAAGCCGGTGCCATGCACCGCGTCGACTTCTTCGCGGGCACGTCGGATCGCCGCACCGCCGCTCCCACAGGGACTGTGCAGATCTTGGGAGAGGTGCAGGCCCTGAAGCGGGTACTGTGCAGCGGCGAGGCTTTGCCAGGCAGCCTGGTGCGCCGCTTCCACACCCAACTCCCCACCGTTGAACTGCACAACCTCTACGGCCCCACCGAAGCCGCCGTGGATGTCAGCGCCTGGCACTGCCTGACCGCCCCCGACAACACCCCGATCGGCAAACCCATCGCCAACACCACCCTGTACGTGCTCGATGGCCAAGGCCAGCCGGTACCGCAAGGCGTGGCCGGCGAGTTGTTCATCGGCGGCGTGCAGGTCGCCCGTGGTTACCTCAACCGCGCCGAACTCACCGCAGAACGCTTTATCGACGACCCGTTCCGCCCAGGCGGTCGGCTGTACCGCACAGGCGACCTCGCACGCCACCTGCCAGACGGCAATATCGAATACCTGGGCCGCAACGACGATCAGGTGAAAATCCGCGGCCTGCGCATCGAACTGGGCGAGATCCAGGCCGGCCTGACCGCCATCGATGCCATCAAGGAAGCGGTAGTGATCGCCCGCGACCAGCGCCTGATCGCCTACTACACCGGCACCGCGCAAACCGTGGAAACCCTGCGCACGGCACTGCTCGCGCACCTGCCGGAGTTCATGGTCCCGGCGCAGTTCATGCACCTCGACGCCTTGCCGCTGAGCCCCAACGGCAAGCTCGACCGCAAGGCGCTGCCGGCGCCCGACGCCCTTCAGGACCGCCCTTACGAAGCACCAGAAGGCGACACTGAAACCCTGCTGGCCAGCATCTGGTGCGAGCTGCTGGGTGTAGAGCGGGTAGGGCGCCACGACAACTTCTTCGAACTGGGTGGCCATTCGCTGCTGGCTGTAACCCTGACCTCCCGCTTGCGCGAACAAGGCCTGGAAGCCGATGTGCGCGCGCTGTTCGAGCAACCGACCCTGGCCGGCTATGCAGCCATCACAGACAGAATGGAGATCGTCCTGTGAGTATCAACCAACTACTGACAACACTTTCGGCCAACAACGTGCAGCTGGCGCTCAAGGACGGCCAGCTGGTGGTCCAGGGCAACCGTCAGGCGCTGACCGACGCTACCCTGGTGGCACGCCTGCGCGAACACAAGCCGGCGCTGGTGGCGCTGATCGAAAGCGGTGAATACGTAGCCGTGAAACAGGGCACGGTGCACGTGCCGGGCAACCTGATCCCGCGGGATTGCACGCGGATCACCCCGGCGCTGGTCAACCTGGTCGAGCTGGACCAGGACACCCTCGACCGGCTGGTCGCCGAGATTCCCGGTGGCGCGGCCAATGTCCAGGACATCTACCCGCTGGCACCGCTGCAGCAGGGCATGCTGTTCCACCACGCCAGCGCCAGCGGCCACGACCCCTACGTGATGCAGGCACGTTTCGTGTTCGCCAGCGAGGCGCGCCTGCAGGCGTTCGCCCAGGCCCTGCGCGGGGTGATCGCGCGGCACGATATCCTGCGCACCTCGGTGCACTGGACAGGCCTGGAAGCGCCGCTGCAGGTGGTGTGGCGGCATGCCGAGCTGCAGGTGCTGGCGCTGCCTGCCGATGACCCGGCGCGTGCCTGGCTCGACTTGACCCAGGCCCCGCTGATGCGCCTGTTGCGCGAGGCGCCCGAGGCCGATGGCAGGCTCAGTGCCACCTTGCAGTTCCACCATATCGCCATGGACCACAGCGCCCTGGAGGTAGTGCGCCACGAGCTGATCGCCTTCCTCGGCGGCGAAGATCAGCAGCTGGGCACGCCGGTGCCGTTTCGCAACTACGTGGCGCAGGCGGTGCTGGGGGTCAGCCAGGCGCAGCACGAGGCGTTCTTCCGCGACATGCTCGGTGATATCGACGAAGCGACCCTGGCCTATGGCATCCAGGACGTACAGGGCGAGGGCGACAGCCACCAAGAGCACGCCATCGACCTGCCGCTTGCCCTTTGCCAGCGCCTGCGCGCCCATGCCCGCAGCCTTGGCGTGAGCGTTGCCAGTGTGTTCCACCTGGCCTGGGGCCGGGTGCTGGGTGGCCTGACCGGGCGTGAGAAAGTGGTGTTCGGTACGGTGCTGATGGGCCGCCTGCTCGGTGCCGAGGCCACCGACCGGGCACTGGGGATCTTCATCAATACCTTGCCGCTGCGGGTCGACCTGGGCGACAGCGACCTGCCGACGGCCATCTGCGCCACACACCAGCGCCTGAGTGCGCTGATGCGCCATGAGCATGCGCCGCTGGCCCTGGCCCAGCGTTGCAGCGGCGTGGCGGCCCCGGCGCCACTGTTCAATGCTCTGCTCAACTATCGCCATAGCCCTGTGAATAGCCCGGCCGGTGCAGCCGCGCCACGCCGGGCAGCGTTGGCCGGCATCGATATCGTCGACTCCGCCGAGGCCACCAACTACCCGTTGACCTTGAGTGTCGATGACCTGGGTGAAGCCTTCCGCCTGACCTTGCTGGCCAGCGCCGAGGTGCCCGCCGAGCGTGTCTGCGCCTACCTGCAGCAGACGCTGGAAAGCCTGCTGCAGACGCCCGAGGCCCAGGTGCTGGCGCTGCCGATGCTGCCGCACAGCGAGCGCCATGCACTGCTGGAAGGGTTCAATGACTACGCGGCCGGCTTCGAGGCGACGCTGACCCTGCACCGGCGCATCGAAAACCAGGCGCAAGCGCACCCGGACACCGTCGCCGCCCGTTGCGGCGAGCAGGCATTGAGCTATGCCGAACTCAACCACCAGGCCAATGCCTTGGCGCACCGGCTGATTGCGCTGGGCGTGCGCCCCGATGACCGTGTGGCGGTGCTCGCCCGCCGAGGGCTGGAGACGTTGGTCGGGCTGCTGGCCGTGCTCAAGGCCGGTGCCGGCTATGTCCCCATCGACCCGGCGCACCCGGATGAGCGGGTGCACTACCTGCTGGGCGACAGCGCCCCGCTGGTGGTGCTTACCCAGCAGGCACTGCGCGGGCGCCTGGGGGCCGTCGCAGTGCCGGTGCTGCTGCTGGACCAGCCAGACTGGCCGGCCCGGGCCGGCAACCCGAGCGTGGCGACACTGGAGGCCAACCACCTGGCCTACGTCATCTACACCTCAGGCTCCACCGGCCAGCCCAAAGGGGTGATGGTCGAGCACCGCACCGTCAACAACCTGGTCGACTGGCACTGCCGCGCCTTCGACCTGTGCCACGGTCGCCATACTTCGTGCCTGGCCGGTTTCGGCTTCGATGCCATGGCCTGGGAGGTGTGGCCGGCGTTGTGCGCGGGGGCCACGCTGCACCTGGCGCCGCCCGCCGAAGGCAACGAAGACCTCGACGCCATGCTCGCCTGGTGGCGCGGCCAACCCCTTGACGTGAGCTTCCTGCCCACGCCAGTGGCCGAATATGCCTTCAGCCACCAGCTCGAACACCCGACCCTGCGCACCCTGCTGATCGGCGGCGACCGTCTGCGCCAGTTCAACCGTACCCAGCGCTTTGCCGTGGTCAACAACTACGGCCCGACCGAAACCACCGTGGTGGCCAGCTCTGGCGTGGTCGAGGCGGGCGGGGTGCTGCATATCGGCCGGCCGGTGCACAACGCGCGCCTGTACGTGCTCGATGCGCACCGGCAACTGGTGCCGCTGGGGGTGCCGGGCGAGCTGTACATCGGCGGTGCAGGGGTGGCCCGGGGTTACCTGAACCGCCCTGAGTTGACCGCCGAACGCTTTCTCGATGACCCCTTCAGCGCAGGCGGGCGCCTGTACCGCAGCGGCGACCTGGTGCGCTGGCTGGCCGATGGCACCCTCGAGTACCTGGGGCGCAACGATGACCAGGTGAAGATCCGTGGCGTGCGCATCGAGCTG
This sequence comes from Pseudomonas sp. NBRC 111130, assembly GCF_001320485.1. Classification (NCBI taxonomy): domain Bacteria; kingdom Pseudomonadati; phylum Pseudomonadota; class Gammaproteobacteria; order Pseudomonadales; family Pseudomonadaceae; genus Pseudomonas; species Pseudomonas sp. NBRC 111130. The sequence goes on along the minus strand of NZ_BCBG01000028.1, from coordinate 49,581 downwards.
GGCGAGATCGAGAGCCGCCTGGCCAGTCTGGCGGGTATCAACGAGGCCGTGGTGCTGGCCCGTGAGGACCAACCCGGTCAGCCGCGCCTGGTTGCCTACTTTACCCCCCAGCCCGACGTCGAGGCGGCTACCCCGGAAAGCCTGCGCGCCCAGTTGCAGGCACACCTGCCCGAATACATGGTGCCGGTGGCGTTCGTCGAGCTGCAGGCCTTGCCGCTGACCGCCAACGGCAAGCTCGACCGCCGCGCCTTACCCAGGCCCGAGCGTTCGGCCCTGTTCGAGCAGGGCTATGAGGACCCCGAGGGCGAACTGGAGCAGGCCCTGGCGCAGATCTGGGCCGAACTGCTGCAAGTCGAGCGGGTAGGGCGGCGTGACCACTTCTTTGCCTTGGGTGGGCATTCGCTGCTGGCCATGCGCATGGTTTCGCAGGTGCGCCTGCGCCTGGGCGTGGAGCTGACCCTGGCCGAGCTGTTCGCCAATGCCGAACTGGCGGCAGTGGCCGCGGTGCTGGCGGGGGCCGGGCGCAGCACGTTGCCGGCGATCGTGCCGGTCCCCCGCGAGCAGCCATTGCCCATGTCGTTCGCCCAGCAGCGGCTGTGGTTCCTGGCGCAGATGGACGGCGGCAACCAGGCCTACAACGTGCCGCTGGCCCTGGGCCTGCGCGGGCCGCTGGATGACGACGCCCTGGAGTGCGCGCTGCTGCGCATCGTCGAGCGCCATGAAACCCTGCGCAGCCATTTCGTGCCGCGCGACGACAGCGCCGAGGTGATCATTGGCACCAGCGCCGGCGCGGGCTGGTTCCAGCGCGAAGAGATTGGCCCGGATGCCTTGCCCGGCAAGCTGCGCGAAGAGGCCGGCAGGCCCTTCGATCTGGCCCACGGGCCGTTGTTGCGGGCGCGGCTGCTGCGCCTGGGGGCCGAACAGCATGTGCTGGCCTTGACCGTGCACCATATCGTGGCCGACGGCTGGTCGCTGGGGGTACTGACGCGCGAACTGAGCGCCCTGTATCCGGCTCTGCGCCAAGGCCTGGAAGACCCGCTGCCGGCACTGGCCATCCAGTATGGCGACTACGCGGTGTGGCAGCGGCGCTGGCTTGCCGGCGAGCAATTGCAGCGCCAGGCCGATTACTGGCGCGAGGCGCTGGACGGCGCGCCCAGCCTGTTGAAACTGCCGAGCGACCGGCCACGGCCCGAGCGCCAGGACTTCGCCGGGGCCAGCCTGCCCGTGCAACTGGCCCCGCGCCTGGCGGCCGGCCTGCGCACCCTGGCCCAGCGCCATGGGGTGACCTTGTACATGACCGTGCTGGGCGCCTGGGCCACCTTGCTGGCCAGGTTGTCCGGGCAACAGGAGGTGGTGATCGGCTGCCCGGTGGCCGGCCGTGGCCACGCTGAACTCGAGGCGTTGGCGGGGTTGTTCGTCAATACCCTGGCCATCCGCATCGACAGCGGCTCAGCGGCCACTGCCGAGGCGTTGCTCGAACAGGTCAAGGCCCGGGTGCTGGCGGCCCAGGCGCACCAGGACCTGCCGTTCGAACAGGTGGTCGAGATCGTCCGGCCGGCCCGCAGCCTTGGCCACACGCCGTTGTTCCAGGCGACCTTGAACTGGCAGGCGACCCAGGGCGCGGCCTTGCAGCTGCAAGGTTTGCAGCTCGAAGCCGTGGCACAGGCCGCGCAGGTGGCCAAGTTCGATCTCACCCTCAACCTGGGCGAGCACGGCGACGTCGTGGCCGGCAGCCTGGAGTACGCCACAGCGTTGTTCGACGAGATCACCGCGCAGCGCTACCTCGGTTACTTGCAAACCTTGCTGTGGGCCATGGTTGGCAACGACCAGGCGCCGCTGCAGCGGGTCGAGCTGATTGGCGAAGACGAGCGCCAGGCGCTGCTGCACACCTTCAATGCCACGACGGCGGATTACCCCCGCGACCTCAGCGTCGCCCAGCTGTTCGAGCAGCGTGCAGCCTGCCAGCCACTGGCCCTGGCGGCCGTGCATGGCGAGCAGGCGCTGAGCTATGGCGAACTCAACCTGCAGGCCAACCGCCTGGCCCATTACCTGATCGCCGAAGGCGTCGCGCCTGGCGCCTGCGTGGCGATCCTGCTGCCGCGCTCGCTGCCCTTGCTGGTGGCGCAACTGGCGGTGCTCAAGTGTGCGGCGGTGTATGTGCCGCTGGATGTGCATGCCCCGGTCGAGCGCCAGGGCTTCATGGTCGAAGACTGCCAAGCTGTCGTGTTGCTTACCTTGGCCGCGATTGAGGCGGACTTCCCGGTGCGTCGCCTGGACCTCGACACGTTGATGCTCGACCCGCAAGCCGGGCATGACCCAGGCCTGGCGCAGGATGCCGGCAGCGCCGCCTACGTGATGTACACCTCGGGTACCACTGGCCAGCCGAAGGGCGTGTGCGTGCCGCACCGTGGCATCGCCCGCCTGGTACTGAACAATGGTTATGCCGACTTCAATGCCCAGGACCGCATCGCCTTTGCCTCCAACCCGGCGTTCGATGCCAGCACCATGGACGTCTGGGGCGCGCTGCTCAATGGCGGACAGGTGCGGGTGGTCGATCACCAGACGCTGATCGACCCCCAGCGTTTCGCCAGGGCGCTGGCGAAGGACGGCATCACCGTGCTGTTCCTGACCACGGCGCTGTTCAACCAGTACGTGCAGCTACTGCCCGAGGCGCTGGCTGGCTTGCGCATCCTCATCAGCGGCGGCGAGCGTGCCGAGCCTGCTGCCTTCCGCGCCATGCTGGAGCAGGCGCCGGGCTTGCGCCTGATCAATGGCTACGGGCCGACCGAGACCACGACGTTTGCAGTGACGTGTGCCGTTCAGGGGCTGGCACCGAATGCCACTCAGGTGCCGATTGGCCGCCCCATCGGCAACACCCAGGTCTATGTGCTCGATGCCCATCGCCAGCTGGTGCCGCGTGGGGTGGTCGGCGAGCTGTACATCGGTGGCGATGGGGTGGCGCTGGGTTACCTCAATCGCCCTGAACTCACCGCCGAGCGTTTCATCGACGACCCGTTCAGCCAGCGCCCCGGGGCCAGGCTCTACCGCACCGGCGACCTGGTGCGCTGGCAGCCTGACGGCCAGCTGGAATGCCTGGGCCGCAATGATGACCAGGTGAAGATCCGGGGCTTCCGCATTGAACTGGGGGAAATCAGGCAACAGCTGTCGCAGTGCCCGGGCATTGGCGACGTGCAAGTGTCGGCGCTGGCGGACGGGCAAGGGCCACTGCGGCTGGTCGCCTGGTTCACCCGCCACGATGCGGCGCTGGACGCCAATGCACTGCGCAGCTTCCTGCGCGGTCGGCTGCCCGACTACATGCTGCCGGGGGCCTATGTGGCCCTGGCGCGGATGCCGCTGACCAACAATGGCAAGCTCGATCACAAGGCGCTACCGCAACCTGGCCCGCAGGACTTTGCCGCGGCGGCCTACGAGGCACCGCAGGGTGAGCGCGAAACGCTGTTGGCCCAGCTGTGGGGTGAGCTGCTGCAGGTGGAGCAGGTCGGGCGTCAGGATCGCTTCTTCGAGCTGGGTGGCCATTCGCTGCTGGCCATGCGCATGCTCGCCCAGGTGCGTCAGCGCCTCGGGTTGGAGCTGGCGCTGGGTGAGCTGTTCGCCGATGACAGCCTGGCGGCGGTGGCCGCCAGCCTGGGCAGCCATGCCGAGCGTGCCTTGCCGGCGATCCAGCCGGCCCCCCGGCTGGGCAGCCTGCCGCTGTCGTTCGCCCAGCAGCGCCTGTGGTTCCTGGCGCAAATCAGCGGCGGCAGCGCGGCCTATCACATCCCCCTCGGCCTGCACCTGCGCGGCACGCTGGATGCGCTGGCGCTGGAGCGGGCGCTGCGGCGACTGGTCGAGCGTCACGAGAGCCTGCGCAGCCACTTTGTGGAGCAGGACGGCGAGCCGCGTGTGGTGCTGGCCGCGGACGCGCGCGGTTTCCAGCTAGCCCTGGAAGATGCGCGCGATCTGCACGAGCAGGCGCTGGCGCAACGGGTCGAGCTGCACGCCAGCGAGCCCTTTGCGCTGAACCATGACTTGCCGGTTCGTGGCTGCTTGCTGCAGCGGGCCGACGATCACCACATCCTGCTGCTGACCGTGCACCACCTGGTCGCCGATGGCTGGTCGCTGGCGGTGCTGGTGAAGGAGCTGGGCGCGTTGTACCAGGCGTTCAGCGCCGATCGCGACGACCCGTTGCCGCCTTTGCCGGTGCAGTATCTGGACTATGCACTGTGGCAGCGGCGCTGGCTGAGCGCTGAAGCCCTGCAGCGCCAGGCCGACTATTGGCGTGGCCGGCTGAGCGGTGCGCCAACCCTGCTCAGCCTGCCGTGGGACCGACCACGGCCAGAGCGCCAGCAGTATGCCGGCGATAGCGTGGCGCTCAGCCTGGACCCACGCCTGAGCCTGGAGCTCAAGGCCGTGTGCCGGGCCCAGGGCGTGACCCCGTACATGTTGTTCATGGCGGCCTGGGCGGTGTTGCTGACACGCCTGGCCGGCCAGGATGAAGTGGTGATCGGCTCGCCGCTGGCCAACCGCCGGCAGGCGGAGGTGGAGGGACTGATCGGCATGTTCGTCAATTCCATCGCCTTGCGCGTGGACACGTCGGGCTCACCGCAGGTGGCCACGCTGCTGGCGCGGGTCAAGGCCGCAGTGCTCGAAGCCCAGGGCCATCAGGACCTGCCGTTCGAGCAGGTGGTCGAGGCCGTGCGCCCACAGCGCAGCCTGGCCCATACGCCGCTGTACCAGGTGTCGCTGGACTGGGATGCCACGCCCGAGCGCCAGGCCTTGGAGCTGGGTGATCTGGCGGTGACGGCGCTGGGCGGGCAGGCGCGCATCGCCAAGTTCGACCTGAGCCTGAGCATGGGCGAGGGCGCCGATGGCTTCAGCGGCGGCATCGTGTTTGCCACTGCGCTGTTCGAACGGGCCACCGTCGAGCGCTATGTGGGTTATCTGGAACAACTGCTGTGGACCTTCGCCGAAGGCGAGCACGCCGTTCCGGCCCACACCGGGTTGCCCGATGCCGACGAGCGCAAGCGGCTGTTGCTGACATTCAATGACACGGCAGTCGATTACAACCTTGAGCAGACCTTGCATGGCCTGATCGAGGCGCAGGTTGCGCGGACGCCGGATGCGCTTGCCGTGCGGGCTGAAGCGGGTGAACTGAGCTATCGCCAGCTCAACCAACAGGCCAACCGCCTGGCGCATCACCTGATCGCCCTGGGCGTCAAACCGGATGATCGGGTGGCGATCTGCGTCGAACGTGGCCTGTCGATGGTGGTCGGGCTGCTGGCGATCCTCAAGGCCGGGGGCGCTTACGTCCCGGTAGATCCGGATTACCCGGCCGAGCGCGTGCGTCACATGTTGACCGACAGCGCGCCGGTGGCGGTGCTGGTGCACGGGGCGACCCGCCATGTGCCGGATGCCGGGCAGATCATCGATCTGGATCAGCCGACTTGGAGCAATCAATCGGCTGACAACCCTGTTGTCGTTGGATTGACGCCACGTCATCTGGCCTACGTGATCTACACCTCAGGCTCGACCGGCTTGCCAAAAGGGGTGATGAACGAGCATGCCGGCGTAGTGAACCGCTTGCTGTGGATGCAGGACGCCTATCAGCTGGGCGCCGATGACGTGGTGTTGCAGAAGACCCCGTTCAGCTTCGACGTTTCGGTGTGGGAATTCCTCTGGCCACTGCAGACCGGCGCCCGCCTGGTCATGGCCCGCCCAGGCGGACACCGCGACCCCGAGTACCTGCGCCAGGTCATCCAGAACGAAAGCATCACCACCTTGCACTTCGTCCCCTCGATGCTGGATGTATACCTGTCTTCAGCAGCGACCACTTCCCCTGTGGGAGCGGGCATGCCCGCGAACACCGGCGAAGCCGGTGCCATAAACCGCGTCGACTTCTTCGCGGGCACGCCCGCTCCCACAGAGACTGTGCAGGTCTTGGGGCAGGCACAGGCCCTGAAGCGGGTACTGTGCAGCGGTGAAGCCTTGCCGGGCAGTCTGGTGCGCCGCTTCCACGCGCAGTTGCCAGCAGTAGAACTGCACAACCTCTACGGCCCCACCGAAGCCGCCGTGGATGTCAGCGCCTGGCACTGCCTGACCGCCCCCGACAACACCCCGATCGGCAAACCCATCGCCAATACCACCCTGTACGTGCTCGATAACCAGGGCCAGCCAGTACCCCAAGGCGTGGCCGGCGAGCTGTTCATCGGCGGCGTGCAGGTCGCCCGCGGTTACCTCAACCGCGCCGAACTCACCGCCGAACGCTTTATCGACGACCCGTTCCGCCCAGGCGGTCGGCTGTACCGCACAGGCGACCTCGCACGCCACCTGCCAGACGGCAATATCGAATACCTGGGCCGCAACGACGACCAGGTGAAAATCCGCGGCCTGCGCATCGAGCTGGGCGAAATCCAGGCTGGCCTCACCGCCATCGCAGGCATCAAGGAAGCCGTGGTGATCGCCCGCGACCAGCGCCTGATCGCCTACTACACCGGCACCGCGCAAACCGTGGAAACCCTGCGCACGGCACTGCTCGCGCACCTGCCGGAGTTCATGGTCCCGGCGCAGTTCATGCACCTCGACGCCTTGCCGCTGAGCCCCAACGGCAAGCTCGACCGCAAGGCGCTGCCGGCGCCCGATGCCGTTCAGGACCGCCCTTACGAAGCACCAGAGGGTGACACCGAAACCCTGCTGGCCAGCATCTGGTGCGAGTTGCTGGGCGTGGAACGGGTAGGGCGCCACGACAACTTCTTTGAACAGGGCGGTCATTCGCTTGCAGCGATTCGCCTGATCGACAAACTTGGCAAGGCCGGCCTGGCGGCCGCGATCAACGACGTGTTCCAGCAGCCCAGCGTGGCGGCGCTGGCCCGGCATCTGGATGCCAGCTGCAGCGCACACGCCCAGACCATTGTCACGGTGCGCGCCAGCGGATCACAGACGCCGCTGTTCCTGGTCCACGAATTCACCGGCCTGGACTTCTACTTCCCGGTGCTGGGCCAGCACCTGCCGGGTGATTTCCCGATCTACGGCCTGCCGGGTATCCCTGGTGGCGAAGCACAACCGCGCACGCTGGAGTGCCTGGCACGCTACCAGATTGCGCAGTTGCGCAAGGTCCAGCCCCATGGCCCGTATCGCCTGGCCGGTTGGTCGTTCGGTGGCGTGTTGGCCTTCGAAATGGCCAACCAGCTGCTGGGCGCGGACGAGGGGGTCGAGTTCCTCGGCCTGATCGACACCTACGTGCCCCGCCTGGCCGACCAGGGCAAGGCCCGCTGGCAGGGGCCGCGCGCCGTGGAAAACCAGCTGCTGCTCACCTGCAACAGCTTCTGGCGCACCCAGGGCGAAGCCGGGAATGCGCCGCTGGCGCAACTGCAGCGCCTGGAGGCCCAGCAAAGCGATTTCGCCAGCCTGCTCGCCAGCTGCCGCGAACACCACCTGCTCTACGGCTTGTGGTCGAGCATGAGCGATGTGCAGCTGCGCGACTACTTCGAGCGTGAACTGGCCCACGGTCATGCCATGGCCCATTACCGCCTGGCGCCACTGGACATACCGGTGCATCTGTTCCGCGCCGAGCAAGGCAGCGACAGCGTGGCGAGCCTGGGCTGGCGCGAGACATTGCCGGCCCAGGTGCTGCTCGAAGTCGGTGTCCCCGGCGATCACCGCAGCATGATGCAGGCACCCCACATTGCGACGCTGGGTGAGGCGATCGCCCGGGTGCTCCAACAGCTGCAGGGGCGTGCCGAGCAGCCGAGCTATCAGCCGTTGGTGGCGATCCAGAGCGGGCAGCCGGGGCATGCCCCGGTGTTCTGCGTGCCCGGTGCCGGCGACAGCGTCACCAGCTTCATCGGCCTGGCCGAGGCGCTGGGCCCGGACTGGCCAGTGTACGGCCTGCAGGCGCGGGGCCTGGATGGCAACCGGGTGCCGCACAGTGCCGTGGAGGCCGCCGCCGACTGCCATGTCCAGGCCATCGAAGGGTTGTACCCGCAAGGGCCGCTGAATCTGGTCGGCCATTCGTTCGGGGGCTGGGTCGCGCACGCCATGGCGGCACGTTTCGAGGCCAAGGGGCGGCAGGTGCGTTCGCTGACCCTGATCGACAGCGAGGCGCCGGGTGAAGCGGGCTCATGTGGCAGGCCGTACACCTTCGGCGAGGCGCTGGAGAAGCTGATACACGCGCTGCAGCTGTCCACCGGCAAGGCCTTGGGCATCGAGCCGCAGGCTTTCGCCCAGGCCAGCGACGACGAGCAATTGCGTCAGCTGCACGCGGCGATGGTGCGCATCGGCCTGCTGCCGGCCCGTTCGGCGCCACGGGCGCTGGATGGCACGGTGCGGACTTTCGCCACGGCGCTGCGCACCCGCTACCAGCCGCGCATGAACTACAGCGGGCCAGCAGGGCTGGTGCTGGTGGACGACCCGAGCCTGAACACGGCCGGCAACGCCCGCGAGCAGGCAGCGATGCAAGCCGGCTGGCAGGCGCTGATGCCGCAACTGGCGCTGTGGCAGGGCCCGGGCGACCACTTCAGCATCCTCAAGGTCCCGGATGTGTTCAGCCTGGCGGCCTGGTGGCACGACGGCCAGGCGCTGCAGCTCGGCAAGGTGACTGAGTAATCGAAGGCGCCTCGGACCTTGTAGGAGCGGGTAAACCCGCTCCCACAGGGCAAGAGGCAAGCTGTTGATGATGTGATTTGAATGGAAGTGAGTGTTCATGGATAAGTCCAGATTCCGCAAGTTCAGCCTCGGCGCCGCCGTGGCCCTGGTCGCCGGCATCAGCCTGTATGCCATCCAGGCCCCGGCCAAGCCGCCGCAGTACATCGTCGCCACGGTGGAGAAGGGCGACATCGAGAACGCGGTGCTGGCCACCGGCATGCTCGAGGGCATCAAGCAGGTGGACGTCGGCGCCCAGGTCTCCGGGCAGCTCAAGTCGCTCAAGGTCAAGCTCGGCGACAAGGTCAGCCAGGGCCAGTGGCTGGCCGAGATCGACCCGCTGGTGTTGCGCAACACCTTGCGCCAGGCCGAGGTCGACGAGGAAAAACTGCAAGCCGAAAAACGTTCGACCCAGGCCCAGCTGCGCCAGGCCAAGCGTGTCTACGAGCGCTACCGTGAGCTGCAGTCCGACGAGTCGGTGTCGCGCCAGGACTTCGAAAACGCCGAATCGGATTACGAGGTGAAACAGGCCTCGGTGCGTTCGCTGGACGCGCAGATCCAGAGCGCCCGGGTGGAGATCGACACGGCCAAGGTCAACCTTGGCTATACCCGCATCAACGCGCCGATCACCGGCCATGTGGTGGGCATCGTCACCCAGGAAGGGCAGACCGTGATCGCCAACCAGCTGGCGCCGGTGCTGCTCAAGCTCGCGGACCTCGACACCATGACGGTCAAGGCGCAGGTTTCCGAAGCCGACGTGATCCACATCACCCCAGGCCAAGAGGTGTACTTCACCATCCTTGGTGAGGACAAGCGCTACTACGCCAAGCTGCGCGGCACCGAGCCTGCGCCGCAGAACTACGCGCAAAGCACCGACAAGAGCGATGGCAGCAGCACCAAGCCCAAGGGCGCGGTGTTCTACAACGCCCTGTTCGAAGTGCCCAACCCCGACCACCGACTGCGCATCTCGATGACCGCCCAGGTGCACATCGTTCTGGACACCGCCCAGGGCGTGCTGACCATGCCGGTGGCGGCGCTGGGCCTGCGCAATGGCGACGGCAGCTTCCCGGTGCGGGTGCTCGATGCCAAGGGCTTTGCCCAGGTGCGCAATGTGCAGACCGGCATCAACAACAACGTCAAGGTGCAGATCAAGGACGGCCTGGCCGAAGGTGACCGGGTGGTGATCGGCGAGCCGGTGTCTGGCGAAGCAGGGGCGTGAGCATGAACATGACTGTCGAGCTGACCCCGCACCTGGCAGTCGCCCGTGGCCAGGGCGAGCCGTTGCTGTGCCTGCAGGGTGTGACCCGCAGCTTTCTCGCCGGCGACCGCGAGTTCCACGCGCTCAAGGGCATCGACCTGCAGATCCGCAGCGGCGAGCTGGTGGCGATCATCGGCGCGTCCGGCTCGGGCAAGTCGACCCTGATGAACATCCTCGGCTGCCTGGACAACGCCAGCAGCGGCAGCTATCAGGTCGGTGGCCAGGAAACCCGAGAACTGGACGACGATGCCCTGGCCGCACTGCGCCGTGACCATTTCGGCTTCATCTTCCAGCGCTATCACCTGCTGCCGCACCTGGATGCGCTGCACAACGTCGAGATCCCGGCCGTTTATGCCGGCTTGCCCCAGGGCCAGCGCCACCAGCGGGCGCGCGAGCTGCTGACGCGGCTGGGCCTGGACGGTCACCTCGAACACCGCCCCAGCCAGCTGTCCGGTGGTCAGCAACAGCGGGTGAGTATCTGCCGGGCGCTGATGAACGGTGGCCAGGTGATCCTCGCCGACGAGCCGACCGGCGCCCTGGACACCGCCAGCGGCAAGGAGGTGATGAACATCCTGCTGGAGCTGCATGGCGCCGGCCACACGGTGATCCTGGTCACCCACGACCCTAAGGTTGCCGCCCATGCCGAACGGATCATCGAAGTCAGCGACGGGCAGATCATCAGCGACCGCAGCAACGCCCGCGAGGCCCTGCCTACACCAGCTGCCGAGCCTGCGCCCAAGGCGCACGCCACGCAGCGCCTGCTGGCGAGCCTGGGGATGTTCCGCGAGGCGTTCAAGATGGCCTGGATCGCGCTGATCTCGCACCGCATGCGCACCTTGCTGACCATGCTCGGGATCGTCATCGGCATCACCTCGGTGGTGTCCATCTCGGCCATCGGCGAAGGCGCCAAGGGCTATGTGCTCAAGGACATCCAGGCAATCGGCAGCAACACCATCGACATCTACTCGGGCAGCAACTTCGGCGACAGCCGGGCCAAGACCATCGAGACCCTGCTGCCGGCCGATGTGGCGGCGCTGAATGCGCTGTACTACGTCGACAGCGCCACCCCGGTGATCGGCCAGAGCACCCTGGTACGCTACCGCAACCTGGATGTCGACGTGCAGCTCAACGGCGTCAGCGAACACTACTTCCAGGTGCGCAACATTCCGTTGGCCGCCGGCATCGTGTTCAGTGCCGACGACGCCCGGCGCCAGGCCCAGGTGGTGGTGATCGACCACAACACCCGCAAGCGCCTGTTCGGCAGCAATGTCGACCCGCTGGGGCAGGTGATTCTGGTCGGCAACCTGCCGTGCACGGTGATCGGTGTTACCGCCGAGAACAAGAACCTGTTCGTCGCCAGCAACCAGCTGAACATCTGGGTGCCCTACGAAACCGCCGCTGGCAGGGTGCTCGGCCAGCGCCACCTGGACAGCATCAGTGTGCGCATCAAGGACGGCGTGCCGAGCAAAAGAGTGGAGGAGGAGGTGACCAAGGTGATGCTGCAGCGCCATGGCACCAAGGACTTCTTCACCAACAACCTCGACAGCATCATGCAGACGGTGCAGAAGACCAGCCGCTCGCTGACCCTGCTGCTGTCGCTGATCGCGGTGATTTCGCTGGTGGTGGGCGGTATCGGGGTGATGAACATCATGCTGGTGTCGGTGACCGAGCGCACCCGCGAGATCGGCATCCGCATGGCGGTGGGGGCGCGGCAGTCGGACATCCGCCAGCAGTTTCTGGTGGAGGCGGTGATGGTCTGCCTGTTTGGCGGCGTGGTCGGGATCGGGCTGTCGTATGGGATCGGTTATCTGTTCGAGCTGTTCGTGAAACAGTGGGAGATGGTGTTTTCGCCGGCGTCGATCGTGATGGCATTTGCCTGTTCGACGTTGATCGGGGTGGTGTTCGGGTTTGTGCCGGCCAGGAATGCAGCAAGGCTGGACCCGATCGAGGCCTTGGCCAGGGATTGAGGTCGGCCTGTTCTGGCCTCTTCGCGGGCACGCCCGCTCCCACAGGGATATCACCACCCTTGAGTGCAGTGCAGTGCAGTAGCTGCGGGAGCGGGCTTGCCCGCGAAAGGGCCGGATCAGGCTAAAGAGATTCAGGCCTCGGCATACATCCAACGCATCAACGAGTGTCGCCCACTGATCCCCAGCTTGATTGCCGCCCGGCGCAGGTAGCTCTCCACGGTATTCACCTTCAGCGCCAGCCGCTCGGCCTGCTCGGGCGCCGTAAGCCCGGCCAGCAACCCCAGGCACACCTGGCATTCACGTTCCGACAGGGTCAGCCCGGACTGGGTGATACGCTCCAGAAAACGCGCTTCCAGGCTTTCCGCTGCGCAGCGCTGGGCAACAGGCTTGAGGGCATCGATATGCTTCTCCAGCATCGGCAGCAGCAGGGGTGAGATGTCATCAAGGCGGCTGCGTTCATGGGCCGAAAAACCATAGGTCGAGCCTGCGCGCAGCACCTGGATCTCATAACGCGATTCACCCTTGCGACGGATCAGGTGCAACCGCGCCGGGTCGTCGAAATCACCTTCGGGGTGGCGGTCGGAAGAAAACACGGTTTCGTTGATCAGCGTCGAGTCGTTGCCACGTTCGGCTGCCTGCACAGGTAACTGGCGAATCTGCATGGCATCGATGGTCAGGTGGGCCTGGATCAGGTCGTGCAGCATGCGTGGGAACTGGCGGCTGCCGGTACTGGCAATGACTTTGCCGATCTGCGGGTAGAGCAAGTGCGAATTCATCGTGTCATCCATGAGGTCCGGTGGAACGGGTCCCGCCTGGCTGCCGGCCAGCATCCTGGGCCGGCTGCGGGAGGTGGTTGGTATCCTAGTACAACGATTGAGTGACCGTTAAATGAAGTGGCAATAATGTCATAATAGTGGCACTTGTTCAGGCGTCCACTGCCATGTCGGTTGTCGGGTATGATGCAGCCCCGATATTTTCCACGAGGCCTGCACCATGTCCCTGAGCGCTGAACAGATCGGCGAATTCCAAGCCTTCGCCGAGCAACTGGCCGATGCCGCTGCACTGGCGATCCAGCCGTACTTCCGCGCAAGCCTTGAGGTCGAGGACAAGGGCGGGCGTCTGTACGACCCGGTGACCGTGGCCGACAAGGCAGCCGAAGACGCCATGCGTGAGCTGATCCAGGCGCGCTATCCGGAGCATGGCATTCTCGGCGAAGAGGCCGGCGTCGAGGTGGGCAGCAGCCCGCTGACCTGGGTGCTCGACCCGATCGACGGCACCCGTGCGTTCATCACCGGCCTGCCGCTGTGGGGCACGCTGATTGCCCTGAACGATGGCACACGCCCGGTGGTGGGGGTGATGAACCAACCCTTCACCGGTGAGCGCTTCGTCGGCACCCCGCAAGGTGCATGGCGCAGCGGTACGCCGCTGAAGACCCGCGCCTGTGCCGACCTGACGGCGGCCACGCTGATGTGCACCACGCCAGACATGTTCGACACCACCGAGCGCAAGGCGGCGTTCGAGGCTGTGGCAGGCAAGGCGCGGCTGATGCGCTACGGTGGTGATTGCTACGCCTACTGCATGCTGGCGTCGGGTTTCGTCGATGTGATCGTCGAGGCGAGCCTGCAGCCGTATGACGTGCAGGCGCTGATGCCGATCATCGAAGGGGCGGGCGGGGTGATCACTGCCTGGGACGGCAGCAGCGCGCAACATGGCGGCTGTGTGGTGGCCTGTGGTGACCCGGCGCTGCATGCGCAGGTGGTGGAGATGCTCCGCCACGCCATGTGATCCGGTCAGCGGATTGACCGGCACTGCACTTTTTCCGATTCCCGGGCTCTATGCTTGGCCAGGCTGCGCCGATCCCCGGCGCGGCCGCCGATTCCGACCCGGTGCCGATGGTTGCAAGCAATCCCCGATTTTTCCCGCGTCTGCTGCTGGCAGGCGCCCTGCTGGGCCTGGCCGGCTGCAGCCAGCAGCAAGGCCACGATATCGTCAGCCAGATCGGCAACGGCAAGCCCAGCGAGCTGTTCCAGACCAGCGTCGACCGTATGGCCACCCTGGCCATGCGCGACAACCTGCAAAGCCTGTACCTGCTGATGAACAAGCTGTACCTGCGCAACCCCAACCAGTGGAAGATGTCCGGCTACCTCGACGCCGCCACTGCCGAACGGCAGATCCGCATTGCCATCGAACAGCGCCAACCCCTGCCGCAACTGGGCAACCGCCGCGACCTCGCTGCACTGAGTTATGCCTTGAACCCGGAGTTTCGCGGCGACCGGGTCGGCGCCTTCATCTACGCCATCGGCAGCATGTTGATCACCGCGCATGGCGGGCGTACCGAGTTCTACATGACCGACACCCTCGACCCGCTGTTCATCAACAACGCGGCACGCAATATCGAGAAGGCCACCTGGATGCTCAGCCAGCGCCAGGATGCCAACGGCGTGCTGCTGCTGTTTTCCAACGAAATATCCGAAGAGGGCAGCAACCTGAGTTTTGCCGTGGAGTTCGGCAAGATCGTGGCGCGGCTGGATTTGCTGGCTGAGTTGCTCGACGAGCGCTATCGGCGGATCGGCTTGAACTACGCGCAAAGCCTGCTGTTGATGAACTTCCTGCCGGTACAGTGAGCCGGGACTGTCCGATGATCGCCCAGCGAGTCTCCCTCCGTTGTCCGCTATTCGCCCACCCAATCCGAACATCTGATTGCCCAAGCCCCGCCTTTTTGCTTAGCTGTAACCCGCGTGCGCCAGTGGTCAGCTGCCCCGAACTACCTGACCCCGGCCCGATAGAATGACCGTGAACGACCGCAATCACAGGCCTTCGGGCCAGTAGGAAGCGGCGCCCAGAACAATAACGATGCCGAGTGCCTTGCCTATGGAAAGCCGCCTGCTGAGCGAGCGCAGTAGCGTGTTCCATCACGCCGACCCTTACGCGGTGTCCGACTATGTGAACCAGCATGTCGGCCAGCACTGCATCGGCCTGTCACGCACCAGCCACCCGCAGGCCAGCCTCAGCCACCGCAAGTTCGCCGAATTCGACCTGTGTCGTATCAGCTACGGCGGCAGCGTGCGGGTCACCTCGCCGGCACTGGAATCCATCTATCATTTGCAGGTCTTGCTCAACGGCAACTGCCTGTGGCGCGGGCACCAGCGCGAGCACTACCTGGTGCCGGGCGAACTGCTGCTGATCAACCCGGACGACCCGGTCGACCTGACCTATTCCGAAGACTGCGAGAAATTCATCCTCAAAGTGCCGACCCGCATGCTCGACAGCATTTGCGACGAGCAGCGCTGGCAGCGGCCGGACGGCGGCGTGCGGTTCTTGCGCAACCACTACCGGCTGGATGAGCTGGACGGCTTCGTAAACCTGTTGGCCATGGTCTGCCACGAAGCCGAGGTCAGTGATTCGCTCCCGCGAGTGCAGGGGCACTACAGCCAGATCGTCGCCAGCAAGCTGATCACCCTGATGAGCACCAATATCCGCCGCGAAAGCCTGGGTACGCCAGGGGCGAGCCTGGAGCGGATCCTCGATTACATCGAGCGCAATCTCAAGCTTGAATTGTCAGCCGAGACGCTGGCAGAGCAGGCCTGCATCAGCGTGCGTTCGCTGTATGCGCTGTTCGATCGGCAACTGGGCATCACGCCCAGGCAATACGTGCGCCAGCGCAAGCTGGAGCGGGTGCATGCGTGCCTGCGTGACAGCCGTTGCGCGGTGCGCAGTGTGACCGAGCTGGCCATGGATTACGGTTTCATGCACCTCGGGCGGTTCGCCGAGGTGTATCGCCAGCGCTTTGGCGAGCTGCCTTCGGAAACCCTCAGGCAGCGCCACTGAGGGGGCTTATAACGGGTAGTGCTTGAGTTCGCGTGCGATCAGCATGCGCTGGATTTCGCTCGACCCTTCGTAGATCTGGGTAATCCGCGCATCGCGGTAGTAGCGCTCGACCGGGTAGTCTTCCAGGTAGCCATACCCGCCGTGCACCTGAATCGCCATCGAGCACACGCGCTCGGCCATTTCCGAAGCGAACAGCTTGGCCTGCGAGGCCTCCGACAGGCACGGCTTGCCTGCTGTGCGCAGCCGGGCGGCATGCAGGATCAGCAAGCGCGCCGCATTCACCTGCACCTGCATGTCAGCCAGCAGGTTGGCAATGCTCTGGTGCTCGTTGATCGGCTTGCCGAACTGGATGCGGTCACGTGAATACACCAGCGCCGCCTCGAACGCAGCACGGGCAATGCCCAGCGCCTGGGCGGCGATGCCGATGCGGCCGCCTTCGAGGTTGGACAGGGCGATGGCCAGGCCCTTGCCGCGCTCGCCGAGGATGTTGGCTGCCGGGATGCGGCAGTTGTCGAAGGTCACCGCGCAGGTGTCGGAGGCGCGGATACCCATCTTGTGCTCGCTGCGGTCGACCTTGAAGCCTGGGTTGTCGGTCGGCACCAGGAAGGCCGACAGGCCTTTCTTGCCCAGCTCCGGGTCGGTGACGGCAAAGACGATCGCCAATCCGGCGCGGCGGGCGTTGCTGACGAACTGCTTGGCGCCGTTGATCACCCACTGGCCATCGACCAGCTCGGCACGGGTGCGCAGGTTGTGTGCTTCGGAGCCGGCCTGTGGCTCGGTCAGGCAGAAGCAGCCGATCACCTCGCCAGCGGCCAGGCGTGGCAACCAGGCCTGTTGCTGTTCATGCGTGCCGTAGGCGAGCAGGGGGCCGCAACCGACCGAGTTGTGGATGCTCATCATCGCGCCGGTGGCGCCACAGCCAGCAGCGATTTCCTCGACTGCCAGGGCGTAGGCGACGTAGTCGGTGTAGCTGCCGCCGAACGCCTCGGGCACGACCATGCCCAGCAGGCCCAGCTCGCCCATCTTGCGCACCACGCCATCGTCGATCCAGCCAGCCTTTTCCCAGGCCTGGGCATGCGGCGCGATCTCGCCACGGGCGAAGTCCCGGGCCATGTCGCGGATCATGATCTGTTCTTCGTTCAGTTCCAGGTCTTGCATCTGTGTACTCCCGGGCTCACAGGCCTTCGAAGAATTGGTCGACCCGCTGGCGCGACAACCCGACCAGGGTTGGCGGGTTCCAGCGCGGCTGCTTGTCCTTGTCGATGATCAGGGCACGCACGCCCTCGATGATGTCACCGTACTGGAACCACTGGCGGTCGATGTGCAGTTCCATGGCGAAGCAGTCTTCCAGTGCCAGGTGGCGGCCGCGGCGCAGCATCTCCAGGGTAACCGCCATGGCCAGCGGCGAGCGGGTTTCCAGCTGTTCGGCGGTCGCCAATGCCCAAGGGTGGCTGTCGCCGATGCGCACCGCACGCAGTTGTTCGATGATCGCCGCCAGGTCGGGCTGGGCGAAGAAATGGTCGATGGCCGGGCGCAGTTTTTCCAGCGGCGCATCGCCCAGCACCTGGCTGCCGAGCTTGGCCAGCAGGTTCTGCAGGTCCTTGAGCGGGTGAGCGCCAAAGCGCAGGGTATCCAGCCCTTGGTCCAGGGCTGCGAGTTTGTCGCTGGTCACGTACCAGTCGGCCAGCCCGCAGTACAGGGCATCGGCGGCCTGGATCTGAGCGCCGCTGACGCCCAGGTAGGTGCCCAGTTCGCCTGGGATGCGCGACAGGAAGTAGCTGCCACCGACATCCGGGAAGTAGCCGATGCCGACCTCCGGCATGCCCAGCCGGCTGCGTTCGGTGACGATCCGCAGGTCGCAGCCTTGGGCCAGGCCCATGCCACCGCCGAGGGTAAAGCCGTCCATCAGCACCAGCACGGGCTTGCGGTAGCGGTGGATGGCCAGGTCCAGGGCGTATTCCTCGACGAAGAAGTCTTCGTGCAGCGTATCGCCTGCTTTGTAGCTGTCGTGCAGCGAGCGGATGTCGCCACCGGCGCAGAAGCCCTTGGGGCCTTCGCCGCGCAGCACCACGGCCTGCACCTGAGGGTCGTCGGCCCATTGGTCGAAGTGCTGGCGCAGGCTGCGCACCATGTCCAGGGTCAGGGCATTGAGACCGGCTGGGCGGTTGAGGGTGAGGTGGCCAATCTGGTTGCGGACCTCGGCCAGTACATGAGCCGTTGCCGAGGTATGAGCGTGCGCGGTCATCGCGTTCTCCCTGCTTTGTTATTGATTTTCCAAGTGAAGTCTGGAGTGCGCTGGAGGATCGCTGGATCCTGGCATGCGAATTTATCTTACGCAATGGACAAATCTGCAGGGGGATCGTGCGTTTATGCCTTGAGTTGTTCCTGGCTTGGGTTCTGCAGCGCCTGTGAGACCGAGCGCCGCCCGCGCGGCGCATCGCGGGCAAGTCGGATCGCCGCACCGCCGCTCCCACATCTGTTTCGGGCCAGTCACTCCTGTACCGCCAACAGGATCCGCCTTGGTGCATGACTGGAGACAGGTGCAACAGCATCAGCGCCCGCCAGGATGAATCGCCATGCCCCTGTTGGCTTCCACCAAGATGCATCGCCATGCCAACAAGGCGGTTCCTGTTGGCTTCACAGGAGAGATTGGCCCGAAACAGATGTGGGAGCGGGCTTGCCCGCGATGCGCCGCGCGGGCGGCGCTCGGTCTCGAAATCACTGAAAAACCATCGCCAGGTACCTCGAACCGCAAACCATTACTCCAACCGTAACGATCATCCCCCCAGCTTGATTGATCTCCCGACCAACCCCGTCCTACTGTGCCTCCACGACAGCGAACCCGTGGAGTCACCTGATGACCATAACCAAGAATCCACCGCCGCAATGGTCCAGGCGGCGCGCCGAGAAGCAGCGCCGCCTGGACCGCGTCCGTCACTTGGCCGACGGTGTGGTGCTGCCCACCGAGCGGATCGTCGAAGCCCTCGAACTGCTGATCGCCCCCGGCGACCGCGTGGTGCTCGAGGGCAACAACCAGAAGCAGGCCGACTTTCTCTCGCGTTCGCTGGCCAAGGCCGACCCTGAGCGCTTGCACGACTTGCACATGATCATGCCCAGCGTCAGCCGCGCCGAGCACCTGGACCTGTTCGAGCGCGGCATCGCACGCAAGCTCGACTTCTCCTTCGCCGGCCCGCAGAGCCTGCGCATCGGCCAACTGCTGGAAGACGGCCTGCTCGAAGTGGGCGCCATTCATACTTATATCGAGCTGTATTCGCGGCTGTTGGTCGACCTGATCCCCAATGTCACCCTGGTCGCCGGCTTCATGGCTGACCGCGACGGCAACCTGTACACCGGCCCCAGCACCGAAGACACGCCGGCGCTGGTCGAGCCAGCCGCCTTCAGCGACGGCCTGGTGATCGCCCAGGTCAACCGGCTGGTGGAGCGGGTCGACGACCTGCCACGGGTGGACATTCCGGCATCCTGGGTCGACTTCGTGGTGGTCGCCGATCAGCCGTTCTACATCGAACCGCTGTTCACCCGCGACCCACGCCACATCAAGCCGGTACACGTGCTGATGGCGATGATGGCGATTCGCGGCATCTACGAGAAACACCAGGTGCAGTCGCTGAATCATGGTATCGGCTTCAACACCGCCGCCATCGAACTGATCCTGCCGACCTACGGCGAATCCCTGGGCCTCAAAGGCAAGATCTGCCGCAACTGGACGCTCAACCCGCACCCGACCCTGATCCCGGCCATCGAGACCGGTTGGGTCGAAAGCGTGCACTGCTTCGGTACCGAGTTGGGCATGGAGGACTACATCGCCCAGCGCCCGGACGTGTTCTTCACTGGCCGCGATGGTTCGCTGCGCTCCAACCGGATGATGTGCCAACTGGCCGGGCAATACGCGGTCGACCTGTTCATCGGTGCCACCTTGCAGGTCGATGGCGACGGCCATTCCTCGACCGTCACCCGTGGCCGCCTGGCCGGCTTCGGCGGGGCGCCGAACATGGGGCACGACCCTCGCGGGCGGCGCCACGCGACCCCGGCCTGGCTCGACATGACCGTGCCCGAGACCCTGCTCGAACGCGGCCGCAAGCTGGTGGTGCAGATGGTCGAGACCTACCAGGAAGGTGGCAAACCGATCTTCGTCGAAACGCTCGACGCCGTGGAAGTGGCGAAGAAAGCCGGCATGCCCCTGGCGCCGGTGATGATCTACGGCGACGACGTCACCCACCTGCTCACCGAAGAAGGCATTGCCTATCTGTACAAGGCGCGCAGCCTGGAAGAACGCCAGCAGATGATCGCCGCCGTGGCCGGCGTCACCGCCATCGGCCTGCGTCACGATCCCAAAAACACCCTGCGCCTGCGCCAGCAAGGCCTGATCGCCTTGCCCGAGGACCTCGGCATCCGCCGCACCGACGCCAGCCGCGAATTGCTCGCCGCGCGCAGCATCGCCGACCTGGTCGAGTGGTCCGGCGGCCTCTACAACCCGCCCGCACGGTTCAGGAGCTGGTGATGACTGCGCACGACTTGAAACCGCATCAGCTTCTTCGCGAGCACGCTCGCTCCCACAGTTACTGTGCTGTACCTGAAACCCGCGCGATCCCTGTGGGAGCGGGCGCGCCCGCGAAGAGGCCGGACCTGCAAACCGATAGCTTCCAGGCCGACCGACTTGCCGACCTGGCCGTCGAGGCGCTCATCGACGAAGCCGACCTGTCGCCCAAACCCGGCCTGGTCGACCGCCGCAGCAGTGGCGCCCACGCCGACATGACCCTGGCCCTGATGCACGCCTCGGCGCTGGCCCTATGGCCTTGCCTGCGGCAGATCGCCGAAGCCGCGCAAGCCCATGGCGAAATTGGCCCACCGCTGCGCGCCGAACTGGGCCGTATCGGCCGCGCAGGCGAACAGGCCATGCTCGCCACCACAGGCGGCATCAACACCCACCGCGGCGCAATCTGGGCCCTTGGCCTGCTGGTCGCCGCCCAAGCGCTCGATGTCAAAGCCGCGCCCCAGGCAGTTGCTGCTCGCGCCGGCCGCATCGCCCTGATCGACGACCCGGCCGCCATCGCACAAGACAGCCACGGCATCCAGGTGCGCCAGCGCTACGGCGCCGGGGGGGCCCGCGAACAGGCCCAACAAGGCTTCCCCGCGGTGCTCGAACACGGCCTGCCCCAACTGCGCCGCAGCCGTGCCGCCGGCGCCAGCGAAAGCCAGGCCCGGCTGGATGCCTTGCTGGCGATCATGGCCGCGCTCAGTGACACCTGCGTGCTCTGGCGCGCCGGCCCGCACGGTCTGCACACCTTGCAAGCGGGGGCCCGCGCAGTGCTCGATGCCGGCGGCTGCGCCAGCCTCGCTGGCCGCCGTCAGCTGCGCCTGCTGGACGCGCAACTGCTGCAGCTCAATGCCTCACCGGGTGGCGCCGCCGATCTGTTGGCCGCCTGCCTGTTCCTCGACAATGCCGGGAGCCTGTGAAATGGAAACCCTGAACTTTCAATTCCCCGCCGCCGAGCCTGGCCGCGGCCGCACCTTGGTAGGCTGCGTCAGCTCCGGCGACCTGGAAGTGCTGATCGAGCCCGGCAGTGCCGGTCGCCTGGAGATCCAGGTGGTCACCTCGGTCAACGGCAGCAGCGCCCGCTGGAGCCAGCTGTTCCAGCGCCTGTTCGATGGCCGCACGCTACCTGCCGTGAAGATCGACATCCACGACTTCGGCGCCACCCCTGGCGTGGTGCGCCTGCGCCTGGAGCAAGGTTTCGAGGAGATTGCCCATGACTGACACCGCCCGTCTGCTGCAAAGCCGCAGCTTCGTCGAGCTGGGCGCTCGCCAGCGCGCTCGCGCCTTGCTCGACCCTGGCAGCTTCCGCGAACTGCTCGGCCCGTTCGACCGCCTGATGTCGCCATGGCTGCCGCGCCAAGGCATCGTGCCCCAGGCCGATGACGGCGTGGTCATCGCCAAGGGCCGGCTCAATGGCCGCCAGACCGTGCTTGCCGCCATCGAAGGTGCCTTCCAGGGCGGCAGCATGGGCGAAGTGGGTGGCGCCAAGATTGCCGGCGCCCTGGAGCTGGCCATCGAGGACAACCGCAACGGCATCCCCACCTGCGCCGTACTGCTACTGGAAACCGGCGGCGTACGCCTGCAAGAAGCCAACCTCGGCCTGGCAGCGATTGCCGAGATCCAGGCGGCGATTGTCGAACTGCGCACGCATCAACCAGTGATCGGCTTGATCGCAGGTTCGGTTGGTTGCTTCGGTGGCATGTCCATCGCGGCCGGGCTGTGCAGCCACCTGCTGGTCACCCGCGAGGCGCGGTTGGGCCTCAATGGCCCGCAAGTGATCGAGCAGGAGGCCGGTATCGCCGAGTACGACGCCAAGGACCGCCCATTCATCTGGAGCCTGACCGGTGGCGAACAGCGGTATGCCAGCGGCCTGGTGGATGCCTTTGCCGCAGACGACGTCGACAGCCTGCGCCAGCAACTGCTGCACCTGCTGGACGCGCCGTCGGCCAACCGCGCCGGCCGCCACCCCTGGTACCTGCAACGCCTGGCCAGCCTGGGCGTTGACTGCCCGCAACTGGACGCCGCCGCCGTGCGTGCCCTCTACCAAGGAGATGCCCCATGAACCGTGCCCTGAACTGGCTGCCTGGCCTGGCCGCGGGCGAACCGCTGGCAGGCTATCCCGCCTCGTTGCGAGTGGTCGATGGCGAACTGGACAACCGCCTGGCGCGCTTCATTGCGGTAGTGCCGGACGCGCACAACCCGTTCCCAAGAGCGCGTGCGGGCGAAGTCGGCCTGCTAGAAGGCTGGGGCCTGGCCAAGGCTGTCAGCGATGCGGTCGAACTGGACCGCGAGGGTGAAAAGCGCGTCATCGTTGCCGTCATCGATGTGCCAAGCCAGGCCTATGGCCGACGCGAGGAAGCCCTGGGGATCCACCAGGCATTGGCTGGGGCTGTGCAGGCTTACGCTCAAGCGCGCCTGGCGGGGCACCCGGTGATTGGCCTGCTGGTCGGCAAGGCCATGTCCGGTGCCTTCCTGGCCCACGGCTACCAGGCGCAACGGCTGATCGCCCTGGATGACAGCGGGGTGATGGTGCATGCCATGGGCAAGGCGGCAGCAGCACGCATCACCCTGCGCAGTGTCGAGCAACTGGAGGCGCTGGCCGCCGAGGTGCCGCCGATGGCCTATGACCTCGCCAGCTATGCCTCGCTGGGCTTGCTGTGGCGGCGCCTGCAGGTCGCAAGTGCCGAGGCGCCGAGTGCCGCCGACATTGCCCAGGTGCGTGCCTGCCTGGCCGACGCCGTGCGTGATATCGGCCATTCGACTGACCTGGCATCGCGGTTGAACGGTGAGAACCGCAGTGCCTCGCGCGATGTACGCGCACGCCTGCGCAGCCAGTGGCAGGAGGCCTGAGATGAACCAGCCACAGCCACACGACCTGCTCTGGGGCATGCCCGCAGCCGACCTGCCTGGCGACGCGCCTGCCTGGGCCGTGCAGGCACTGGCCACCGGGCAGCCGGTGGTGGTGCGGCGTGCCGCCTGCGCTAGCGGCTGGGTGGCCGTGGGCGTGCGCGGGCAGGGCCGTGAGCAGCGCCTGGGTGTGCTGATGCGCGTGCGCGACATCCAGCGGCAAACAAGCCCCGAGGCGTTGCGCGGCGCCGGTGAAGGGGCCTGGCCAGCCCTGCGGGCGCTGGCCTCGGTGGCGCCGGTACTCGATGCCAGCGGGTTGGCCTGGGGGCCGACCGGGGGCGTCGGTTACCAGTTGGCCACCGGCTGCAACGTCGTGCATGGCGCCAGTGACCTCGATCTGCTGGTGCGTACACCGCAGCGCATGACCCGGGCGCAGGCGCGCGAGCTGCTCGACATGCTCGACTGCGGCCAGTGCCGAATCGACGTGCAACTGGAGACGCCGGCGGGTGCGGTAGCCTTGCGTGAATGGGCCGGCATGGCGCGCCGGGTGTTGCTCAAATCGTGCCATGGCGCACGTCTGGTAGCGGACCCCTGGCAGGCTCTGGAGTATGCGGCGTGAGCAGCCTGTTTGCCTTCCCTGGCCAGGGCGCGCAACAGGCAGGCATGCTGGAGCGCTTGCCCGAGGGCGCCACGCCGTTACTGGAAGAGGCCAGTGATGCGTTGGGTGAACAGGTATCGGTGCTCGACTGTAGGCAGGCGTTGCAGTCGACCCGCGCCGTGCAGTTGTGCATGCTGCTGGCCGGGGTGGCCTGGGCGCGCTGGCTGCTGCAGCGCAGCCCGGCGCCGGACTATGTTGCCGGGCTGTCCATCGGTGCCTATCCCGCCGCTGTAACGGCCGGGGCGCTGCAGTTCGCCGATGCAGTGCGCCTGGTGGCCCTGCGTGGTGAACTGATGCAGCGGGCCTATCCGCAGGGCTACGGCATGACCGCCCTGAGCGGCCTCGACTTGGGCACTGTCGAAGGCTTGCTGGCCGAGGTGGGCGGTGAGGTGTACCTGGCCAACCTCAACAGCGACAACCAGATCGTCATCGCCGGCAGCGACACCGCCATGGCCGAGGTCGCTGCCAGGGCTCGCCAACGTGGTCAGGGCGTAGCCCGACGCCTGGCGGTAAGCGTGCCATCCCACTGCGCGTTGCTCGACGGCCCGGCCGCCGGGCTGGCAGCTGCCTTTGCCGGCGTCCAACTGCGTCGCCCGCGCATCACGTACCTGAGCGGCAGCAGTGCGCGGCCGATCTTCGATCCACAACGCCTGCGCGATGACCTGGCCGGCAACATGGCCCGGCTGGTCGACTGGCGTGCTACGTTGCGCAACGCCTATGAACGCGGCGTGCGCCTGCAGGTGGAGATACCACCGGGCAGCGTGCTCAGCGGCCTGGCCCGCCCGGTGTTCGAACAGGGCAGGGTGGTCGCCCTCGACGCCACCCGTTGGGATACCGTCGATGCGCTGTTGCGCCAGGAGGTGGCCGACAACCGATGACGGCGCTGTTACTCGAAGAACAACAACAAGCAACTTCGACTCAAGCTGAGGACAACAACAATGATCATCTATGGTGTGGCTCTGCTGGCGGTATGCACGCTGGCTGGCGTTATCGTCGGCGACTTCCTGGGCGTGCTGCTGGGCGTCAAATCCAATGTGGGCGGGGTCGGCATCGCCATGATCCTGCTGATCTGCGCGCGGCTGTACATGCACCGCAATGGCGGCATGAGCAAGGAGTGCGAGTTCGGTGTCGGCTTCTGGGGCGCCATGTACATCCCGGTGGTGGTGGCCATGGCCGCCCAGCAGAACGTGGTTACCGCGCTGCACGGCGGGCCGGTGGCGCTGCTGGCGGCGATCGGTGCGGTGCTGGTGTGCGGGCTGACCATTGCCGTGATCAGCCGCAGCCATCGCGGCGAACCCCTGCCGGCGCCTGATGCGCCTGAAGTTGCCAGCGCGCAAGTCGCCCCTGCCGGAGGGCGCTGATCATGTGGCCGATCATTGACAATGCCCTGGAACACAACGGCCTGATCACTGCCTTCGCGGTGGTTGGCGGGATCATGTGGTTGTCGGTGCTGCTGTCGAAGTACCTGACGTTTGGTCGGGTGCATGGCTCGGCAATCGCCATCGTCATCGGCTTGGTGCTGGCCTGGGTTGGCGGTACCGTGACTGGCGGTCAGAAAGGCCTGGCCGACATGGCGCTGTTCTCCGGCATCGGCCTGATGGGCGGGGCCATGCTGCGCGACTTCGCCATCGTTGCCACGGCTTTCGAGGTGCAAGCCACCGAGGCGCGCAAGGCCGGATTGATTGGTGCGGTGTCGCTGCTGCTGGGTACGGTGCTGCCATTCATCGTGGGTTGCGCGGTGGCCTATGCCTTTGGCTACCGGGATGCGGTGAGCATGACCACCATTGGCGCGGGGGCTGTGACCTATATCGTCGGGCCGGTGACCGGGGCGGCCCTGGGGGCGAGTTCGGATGTGGTGGCGCTGTCGATTGCCACCGGCTTGATCAAGGCGATCCTGGTGATGGTGTTCACACCTGTGTCGGCGCGGTTGCTGGCGTTGGACAACCCGCGCTCGGCGATGGTGTTTGGTGGGTTGGCGGGGACTGTGTCGGGAGTGACGGCGGGGCTGACGGCTACCGACCGGCGGCTGGTGCCTTATGGTGCGTTGACTGCGACCTTCCATACCGGACTTGGGTGCTTGATGGGTCCTTCAGTACTCTATTTTTGCGTGCGGGGATTGGTAGGTTGAAGATCAGGGGCCGTTCTACGGCCCCTGTCGATTCACTCAACGAGACACTGGCGTTGGTTCACGTACTTCGGGCATTACCAGTCTAGGAGTATTTGGGAGACTGCCAGGCTGAACCCGGTGACCCTGACCAGCGACCAACATTTCGAGACGGGCTCTGAGTACTTCAGGTGGCACTGGATTATTGCGACCATCAATCGCTACATGTAGGTGCTCGGCGCGTGGTGGCGTACCAGGTGTTTCTGGTGAACCTTGCAGTTCCGAATTTGAGCTTGAGGCGTTGGACCCCAATGAGCTCGGGGGGCTGGATCCAACACTTCCTCCAAGGCTTGGGTTCGCACCAGCGCCGCGTTCTTGCAAACCTGGTTGTGGACTTGGGCTTAAGCTGCGGGTCCGCGCTCGACTGGGCGTTACGCTCCCACTCGGGGGCAGGCTACGACTTCGAGGAGAACGACCAGGCAAGCGAGACGGCATGTGGCCATCCGGATCACGATAATTAACAGGGTCCCCAGCACAGTAGGCATAGGCATTCAGCCCGCCGCTTGCAAAGGGGCTATCACTGTCGGGCGAGTTGAAACGCATCAATTCGGCGCTGTACAGCCGATATCCCTGACTAAGAAAATAGCAATTCGCCCAGGTTTCCTTGCGTTCGCCGTTGAATCTCATATACGACGGTCTCCTACCGGTAACCGAGTCGGATCCATAGCAGGTATACTTCAGCACGCGGTCCTGCAACTGAAGCGCGCTAGAGGATAAGTGATCTGAGGTCATAAGCCACCGTGAGTAATGCTCCAATACCAGGCAAGAGCATGTCTTCCCGCGCAGTGTGCCGCCACTGGCATAAATGACAGGTTGCACAGTGTCAGGCCCCGCGGCTGTACATCCTGCATTCAGCCAACAATGCCAGCAGGTTTGGCTCTCGCTCCCGGGCCTTCAAAAACACCACCCCGATATGCTGCTGTAGTCGGTAGCGCGCCTGCAGCGCAATCAGCTTCACGCGGTTCTCGTATACCGCTGCGATGCGCCCAGGCAGCAGGGCGAACCCCACGCCCGAACTGACCATGCTCAGCAGGGTGAAGATGTCATTCACCTGCATCGCCACCTTCGGCTCGAACCCCGCCTGCTGGAACACCCGGGCGCCATCGCGGTGAGTGGCGAAACCCTGGGTCAGGGTGATGAAGGTGGAGTCGGCCAGGTCCGCGAGGTCCACTTCCTGTTGCTCGGCGAACGGTGAATCGGTGGGCACGGCGAGGAAGATATCGTCGGAGAACAGTGGCAACTGCTCGCAGGCCGGGTCCGCCGCGCTTTCGTCCAGTGACACCAGAATGGCTTCCAGCTCGTGGTTCTTCAGGCGTTGCAGCAAGTCGACGTTCGAACCCAGGGTCAGGTCGATGTTCAGCTCGCTGCGCCGCAGTTTCAGGCCCATCACCAGCTTCGGCACGGTCTTGACGGTCAGCGAGTAAAGCGCGCCGAGGCGGAAGCGCTCGGCATAGAAACCGGCGGCTTCGCGGGTCTGGCGGACCATCTGTTCGGCGTCCTGGATCAGTTGGCGGGCTTTCTTCTCCAGCACATAGGCGCTTTCCAGCGGGATCAGCTGGCGGCCTTCGTGCTTGAACAGCGGGCAGCGCAACGCGCTTTCCAGGGAGTGGATGGCGCGGTGTACGCTGACCGCGCTGGTGGACAGCTCGGCGGCGGCGCGGCCGAGGTTGCCGCTGCGCATGAAGGCGAGGAAGGTCTCGAGCTTTTTCAGGGTCAGTTCTTCGTCGATCAGCATGCACGCGGGCCAGGATGAAGGGAGGTGCTGATCATGCCACAGCCGCCAGCCTCATGGCGGCGTCAGGTTGCCAGGCAGCAAGCGTGCCCGGCGCAGATGCGCAAGGTTGCGCGAGCCGGTACAGAAGCAGGCGATGCGCAACTGGCGCAGAACAACCTCGAAATGTTCCACCACGGCCTGGGTCGAGATCACGGCGGCACTGAGGACATTGGCAGCCTGGCCTACCAGGTCGGCACCGAGGCGTATGGCCTTGGCGGCATCGACGCCGTTGGCCACGCCGCCAGAGGCGATCAGGCCGATTTCCGGCACGGCGCGGCGCACCGCCAGCAGGCAGTGCGCGGTCGGGATGCCCCAGTCGGCAAACGCCAGGGCGACCTCGCGCTCAGCGGCATTGCCGGCACGTTCGGCCTCAACGGCTGCCCAGCTGGTACCGCCGGCACCGGCCACGTCGATCATGGCAACGCCTGCATCGCAGAGCAGGCGCGCCACCCGGGGGGAAATGCCTGCACCGACTTCCTTGACGATCACCGGCGCTGGCAACTGGCGGGTCAGGGTTTCGATGCGTTGCAGCACTCCACGCCAGTCACGGTCGCCCTCTGGCTGTACGGCTTCCTGCAGGGGGTTCAGGTGAATGATCAGGGCATTGGCCTGCAAGGTGTCGACGGCGCGGCGTGCCAGGTCCAGGCCGTCGGCCTCACGCAGTTGGGCAGCGCCGAGGTTGGCCAGTAGCGGCACATCGGGTGCCAGGTGACGCAGCTCGCCGGTCAAGCCTTGGTCCTGGCCACTGCGCAGGCTGACGCGCTGCGAGCCAACGCCCATGGCGATGCCCAGTGCCTGGGCGGCTTCGGCGAGATGGTGATTGATGAAGTGCGCACGTTCGGCACCGCCGGTCATGGAACTGATCAACAGCGGGGCGCCTAGTGCACAGCCGAACAGCTCGGTGCTCAGGTCGACGTCGTCCAGGGCCATTTCCGGCAATGCGCAATGTTCGAAGTGCACTGACGACCAGCCGGGGTCTGCGCCATGGGCGTTGTTGCCGGCGGCCAGGACGATATCCAGGTGATCGTCCTTGCGTTGGCTCAGTGGGTTTTTCTTCATGCCGGCTCCATGTTGAGGGGCAGCAATTGTACAACGATGTTGGTCTTGTATAGCTAAGTTGAAGATTGCTACAGCATCAGGCAGCAGCACATGTGGGTGGTTCCTTTGTGAGTTGAGGAGGGGGCGTGAGGGTTGCGTAGAGGCTGGCAGGGGTTCGCCGAAAACCTTGCAGCACCTGTCAGCCTTGACTCTATCCAGAGGCAAGCACCTGTCAGCTGTCACACAATCGCATTAGCTCACCCCGAAGGGTGATGGCCGTGCACTACGCCCCATGCAAGAATCCCAACCACAACAACCCCGGCATGGGACCACGACAATGAGCAAAGACCGGCTGAAATCGCCCGACTGGTACGTGCAGATGGCCCGTGTCGTCGACGCCCAGGGCTCGCCGGGCTTCGTCGAGGCGCTGTTCGCTGCGCTCAAGCTGATTGCCCCGTGCCAGGCCATCACCGTGTTCCTCTACCCGCGCAAAGGCCTGCCCTCGGCATTGTTCGAAAAGGACGAGGAAGGTCCATGGCTACCGGAAGGCAACATCCACAAGTACCTCGAAGGCTACTACCTGCTATGCCCGTTCTACCGGGCCTGCATGGACGGCATCGGCCCCGGTTGCTACCGCCTCAGTGACGTCGCCCCTGACCACTTCAAGCGCAGCGAGTACTACCTGGCGTTCTACCAGCACGCCCACCTGGAAGACGAACTCAACTTCATCGTCCCCCTCGACGAGCACCTGACCATCGCCGTGGCCCTGGCCAGCACCCGCCGCCTGGGCCGCCAGCAGGTCAATGACCTCATGTGCGTGGCGCCGTGGGTCGTGGCAACGGTGCGGCGGCAGTGGAGCCACCTCGATGTCGACGCCCTGGGCGGGCGTTTCGAGAGTGCCTTGGGCCGGCAGATCAATGCCGCGCTGAACAACTTTGGCTCCTCGCTGCTCACCGAACGCGAGTGCCGCATCGCCCAGTACCTGCTGCGCGGCCACTCGACCCGGTCCCTGGCCGAGCGCCTGGGGATCAGCGAGGACACGGTCAAGACCCACCGCAAGAACCTCTACACCAAGCTCGATATCGCCAAGCAGTCCGAGCTGTTTTCGCTGTTCATCGACTCGCTCGCCCAGGCTCAGGAAGGCCTGAGCAAGGACCCGCTGGAAAGCTACCTGCGAAGGCGCTGAAGCGCCGTTTCACCCCACCCGTTTTTTACTGTCAGCGGTCTGGCAGGGCCAACTGCACGCCGCGTTTTACCCCGGAGAACAACAATGAACGCACCGTTCCAAGCCACGCTGCAAGCCCAGCGCGATACCCGTGACTACCAGGCCGGCGACGCCGCCCACCACATCCACGCGTTCCTCGACCAGAAGGCACTGAACGCCGAGGGCCCGCGGGTGATGGTCGGCGGCGAGCGCCTGCACCTGTGGGACAGCGACGGCAAGCGCTACCTGGACGGCATGTCGGGCCTTTGGTGCACCCAGCTCGGCTATGGCCGCAAGGACCTGACCGCCGCTGCCGCCGCGCAGATGGACCAGCTGGCGTACTACAACATGTTCTTCCACACCACCCACCCGGCAGTGATCGAGCTGTCCGAGCTGCTGTTCAGCCTGCTGCCGGGCCACTACAGCCACGCCATCTATACCAACTCCGGCTCTGAGGCCAACGAAGTCCTGATCCGTACCGTGCGCCGCTACTGGCAGGTGGTCGGCCAGCCAGGCAAGAAGATCATGATCGGCCGCTGGAACGGTTACCACGGCTCGACCCTGGCTGCCACCGCGCTGGGCGGCATGAAGTTCATGCACGAAATGGGCGGGATGATCCCGGATGTGGCGCATATCGATGAACCGTACTGGTACGCCGCCGGCGGTGACCTGACCCCGGCCGAGTTCGGCCGCCGCTGCGCTCTGCAGCTGGAAGAGAAGATCCTCGAACTGGGTGCCGAGAATGTCGCCGGGTTCATCGCCGAGCCATTCCAGGGCGCGGGCGGCATGATCTTCCCGCCGGAAAGCTACTGGCCGGAAATCCAGCGCATCTGCCGGCAGTACGACGTGCTGCTGTGTGCCGATGAGGTGATTGGTGGCTTCGGCCGTACCGGTGAGTGGTTTGCCCACGAATACTTCGGCTTCGAGCCGGATACCCTGTCGATCGCCAAGGGCCTGACGTCGGGTTATGTGCCGATGGGCGGGCTGGTGCTGAGCAAGCGCATTGCCGAAGCCCTGGTCGAGCGTGGCGGGGTGTTCGCCCATGGCCTGACCTACTCCGGCCACCCGGTGGCGGCGGCAGTGGCCATTGCCAACCTCAAGGCGCTGCGCGATGAAGGCATCGTGCGCCAGGTCAAGGAAGACACCGGGCCGTACCTGCAGCGCACCCTGCGCGAGGTGTTCGCCAACCACCCACTGATTGGTCAGGTGCAAGGCGCCGGCCTGGTGGCGGCGCTGCAATTTGCCGAAGACAAGGGTAGCCGCAAGCGCTATGCCAACGAGAACGACTTGGCCTGGCAGTGTCGCACTTATGGTTTCGAGGAGGGAGTGATCATTCGTTCGACCTTGGGCCGGATGATCATGGCGCCGGCCCTGGTGGCCAACCACAGCGAGCTGGATGAGCTGGTGGAGAAGACCCGGATTGCGGTGGACCGCACGGCGCGGAGCCTGGGCATTCTGTAAAAGCAGGGCCGCTGTGCGGCCCATTCGCGGGTAAACCCGCTCCCCCAGTAATCGCATCGGCCTGTAAGGCAGCACAGATCCTGTGGGAGCGGCTTCAGCCGCGAATGGCCCTTACAGGCAACAGATCAATGCATCCCGCGCGGAATGGTCTTGAGCAGGTCTTCCGGGCTGATGTGCCCCACCACCTGGGCCACCGCGCTACCCGGGGTCGGCAGGTCGATGATGTGGTTCTTCATCTTGCCGATCACATGCATCTCGCACGGCTTGCAGTCGAACTTCAGGGTCAGCACTTCATCGCCCTGGATCAACTGCATCGGCGCTACCTTGGTACGCACGCCGGTGACGCCCTTGGCCTGCTTGGGGCACAGGTTGAACGAGAAGCGCAGGCAGTGCTTGGTGATCATCACCGGCACTTCGCCGTGTTCCTCATGGGCTTCGTACGCCGCGTCGATCAGCTGCACGCCATGGCGGTGGTAGAAGTCGCGGGCCTTCTGGTTGTAGACGTTGGCCAGGAACGACAGGTGCGACTCCGGGTACACCGGTGGCGGTGTGGTCTCGGCCTTGCGCCCGCCACGTGGGTGCGCCTTCACCCGGGCCTCAGTCAGCGCCTCGATGGCTTCACGGCGCAGGGCCTTGAGCTGCGAGTTGGGGATGAAGAACGCCTGCGGTGCATCCAGCTCGATGCGGTTGGCGTGGTACATGGTGGTGCCCAGCTGGCCGAGCAGGTCGTGCAACTGGTCCAGGGCCTGCTGCGGCTTGTTGGCAGCACCAAACGGGCCATCCAGCGCCACTTGCACGCTGACGCCTTCTTCACTGCTGACGGTCAGCATCAGCCGCTGCTCGCGCAGCACCGCGTGCCATTCCACGCCAACCCGGCGCTCGGCCGAGGTGCGCAGCAGGGCCTGCTGCCAGTTGTGGTCGAGGTTACGCGACAGCGGGTGGTTCGGCCGCAGCTTGTGCAGGCCATCCGGCATCTCGTTAGGCTCGACGCGATAGCGGTAGCGCTTGTGGTCGTCTTCCTCGAACTCGCCACGCGGCTCGGCGATGTTGGCACGGAAGCCCACCACCTCGCGCTTGACCAGCACGTTGAGACCGTCGCCGTTGGTCAGCGGCACTTCGGTGACCACCTGCAGGTCACGCTTGCCGACTTTCTCCACCACGCCGACCGCAAGGCCGGTGAAGGTAGGCGAATCGAAGGCACCGATGTCGACCTTGCGCTCGGTGACGAAGTAGTCGGTGCTGCCGCGGTGGAAGGTCTTGTCCGGGTCGGGCAGGAAGAAGTGCTCGGTACGCCCGCTGGAGGCACGGGCCAGCTCCGGGCGGCCTTCGAGGATGGCGTCGAGTTGCTTGCGGTAGTGGGCGGTGATGTTCTTCACATAGCCCATGTCCTTGTAACGGCCTTCGATCTTGAACGAGCGCACGCCGGCATCGACCAGGTCGGCCAGGTTGGCAGTCTGGTTGTTGTCCTTCATCGACAGCAGGTGCTTCTCGAACGCCACCACACGGCCCTGGTCGTCCTTCAGGGTGTACGGCAGGCGGCAGGCCTGGGAGCAGTCACCCCGGTTGGCGCTGCGCCCGGTCTGGGCGTGGGAGATGTTGCACTGGCCGGAGAAGGCCACGCACAGCGCGCCGTGGATGAAGAACTCGATGGCTGCGTCGGTTTCGCTGGCGATGGTGCGGATCTGCTGCAGGTTCAGCTCGCGGGCCAGTACCAGCTGGGAGAAACCGGCCTGGTCGAGGAACTTGGCCCGTTCCAGGGTGCGGATGTCGGTCTGGGTGCTGGCATGCAGCTCGATCGGCGGGATATCCAGCTCCATCACCCCCAGGTCCTGGACGATCAGCGCGTCGACACCAGCATCGTAGAGCTGGTGGATCAGCTTGCGTGCAGGTTCCAGCTCGTTGTCGTGGAGGATGGTGTTGATGGTGGTGAACACGCGTGCATGGTAGCGGTGGGCGAACTCGACCAGTTCGGCGATATCGCTGACTTCGTTGCAGGCGTTGTGGCGCGCGCCGAAGCTCGGGCCGCCGATATAGATGGCATCAGCGCCGTGCAGGATCGCCTCGCGGGCGATGGCCACGTCACGGGCAGGGCTGAGCAGTTCCAGGTGATTCTTTGGAAGGGACATGTCGTTATAGGTTCGGGCTGTCACGGTTTAGGGCGGCATTGTAGCGGTGAAATGCCTGGCTGGCACCTTCGGGTGCCGAGAGGTGTGCCGCCAGTGCCGGCCCTTTCGCGGGCTTGCCCGCTCCCACAGGACTTCCTGAGGCCTTGGGCCTGTGCAGTACCTGTGGGAGCGGGTTTGCCCGCGAAGGGCTGCAAAGCAGCCCCAAAGGCTTAGAACTGGTATTCCATGCCGGCTCCGGCATACCAGGAGCGGCCCGGCGCCGCCTCGTAATACCGGCCATTGCCGTCACCGACAATCACCGACCCCACATATTGCCGGTCGAGCAGGTTGTCCAGCCGCACCAACTGGTGGAACGTCCACGGCCCGACCTGCTGCTGGAACTGCGTACGCCAGTTGAACACCGCATAACCCGGCGCCGGGTGCTGGTCATTCGTGTCCTCGACATACACCTTGCTTCGGTACTGCCCTTCGAGCCCCATGCTGATGCCGTCACGCGGCTTCCACACCAGCTCGCCGAACAGGCTGCTGCGCGGCACGCCGGGCAGATGGTTGCCCTTGTCGATGGTATTGCCGCCTTGGCTGAAGGCTTCGTCATAGGTGGCATCTAGCAGGGTGTAGGCCAGGTTGGCCTGCCACTGTTCATTCAGCTCACGCTGCACGCTCAGCTCGAAGCCGCGACGCAGGGTCTTGCCGGCATTGCGGTAGCTGGTGCGGCCATCGGTGGAGGCCGCGACCACGATCTCGTCCTTGGTACGGATTTCGAAGACCGCTGCGTTGATCCGCGTGCGTTCGTCCGGGCGCATCTTCAGGCCCAGCTCGTACTGGGTACTGGTGGCCGGCTCCAGGCCGAAGTTGAAACCTTCCAGCGCGCCTGGCGCATAGGCCATTTCGGCCTGGGTTGGCGTCTCGCAAGCCTTGCCGGCGCTGATGTAGCCATGCAGGCCGGGGGTGAAGGCATACATTACCGATAGCGTCGGGGTAGTGCGCTGGTACTTCTTCGAGCCACTGGCATCGCCGTTGGCCAGGTAGTGGTCGTCGACCTCCATTTCCATGCTGCTGTGGCGCAGGCCGGCGTCCAGGGTCCAGCGGTCCAGTTCCCAGTGCGCCTGCACATACGGGTCGAGGCTGGTGGCGGTGTCCTTTTCGTCGCGGCGCAACTCGCCTTTGACCCCCAGGGTATCGCCGTTGAAGTTCTGGAAACCACGGCGGTCGTCGCGGCTGCGGTCGTAGTCGGCGCCGAAGGTCAGGGTCAGGTTGCCGGGGGCGGCGCTGAGCGGCTGGATCCAGCGCAGGGTGCCGCCGTGGAACTCGCGGTCGAAGTCGACCACGCCACCACCACGGTTGTTCGCCGCGGTGTTCTTGGGGATCGACAGGTACTGGATCACGCTGCGCTTGCCGGCATACAGGTTGAACTGCAAGGTGGCGTCACCGAAGTAGCGTTCATAGTTCATGCCCAACTGCTGATGGTGAATGCTCTTGCGCGTGTTGTACTCCTCGGCGCGCGCTGCCACCGAGCGTGGGTCGTGCTTGTAGGCATCCCAGGTCTGGCCGAGCGGGTCTTGCGTGCCGTTCTGCTCCAGGGTGCTGAAGATCAGCGCCAGGCGGCTGTCTTCATCGGGCTTGACGTGGACCTTGGCAAAGGTCTGGTCGCGGCGTGCGGCACTGTGGTCGCGGTAGCCGTCGGTGTCCATGCGCGAGGCATCGACCAGGAAACCGGCCTGTTCGCTGCCGCCTTCGCTGTAGAGGTGGTTCTTGTTGAAGCCATCGCTGCCGAAGGTGGTTTCGGCGCCCACTTTGGGCGGGCCGGAACCGTCGCGAGAGAACATCTGGATCACCCCGCCGGCATTGCTGCCATAAATGGCGGACGCCGGGCCGCGCAGCACTTCGATGCGGTCAGCCACGTCGAGGTTCAACGAGGCCGCCTGGCCCTGGCCATCCGGGGTGCTGGCCGGGATCCCGTCGCTGAGCAGCTTGATGCCACGGATGCCGAAGGCCGAGCGGGCGCCATAGCCACGCGACGATATCTGCAGGTCCTGGGCGTAGTTCTGGCGGTTCTGCACCACCAGGCCAGGTACGCGGTTGAGCGCTTCCGACAGGTTGACGCCCAGCTGGCCATCGGCAATCTGCCGGCGTTCTACGGTGTCGATGGAGTAGGGCAGGTCGAAGCTCGGGTTGGGGGCGTAGGTGCCGGTGACCACCACCGGTTCCAGCAGATTGAAGGTGGTGACCGGTTCGGCCTGGGCCAGTGGGCACAGGCCGGGCAGCAAGACGATCAGGGCCTTGCGGCGAAAAGGGGGGAGTTGCATGCAGCGTCCTGCTTTCTGGAAGAAGGCTCCGCCCGAAGGCGGAGCCGGTAAAACACTAATCAGCGCTTGGCGGCCATGGCCGTCACTTCGACGCGCATTTCAGGGAAGGCCAGTGCAGCCACGCCTACCGCCGCGCGCACCGGCCACGGCTTGCTGAAGAAACGCTGGTAGACCTCGTTGAAGGCGGCGCGGTCGGCCATGTCGATCAGGTAGATGGTCAGGTGCATGACCCGGTCCATGCCGCTGCCGGCCTTTTCCAGGGCATCCTTCAGCGCCTGCAGGGTGCTCTCGCTCTGCTGGGTGATGTCGCCATCGAGATCGGCCGGGATCTGCGTAGTGACCAGGATACCGTTGTACTCAGCGACGTCGGAGGAAATGGACTCGGCGTCGGAATCCGGTGTGTAGATGAGATCTGCCATGTAGGTTCGCCTTGCAACGGGAGGAAAGCGGCAAGCCTACGCGAGCCTGTCGCAAGGGTCGAGCCGACGGGCGCTTATGCATTGAAATAGCCCGCCCTGGCAGTCAGAATCGCCGCCGATTGTCGAGCAAGGGGTCGGAGTTGAACGAACAGACATTATCGATGCGCCTGGAGCGTGTGGCGGCGCATGTGCCGCAGGGCGCGCGGCTGGCCGATATCGGCTCGGACCACGGCTACCTGCCAGTGGCCTTGGCACTGCGTGGCGTGATCGAAGCCGGAGTAGCCGGCGAGGTGGCGCAGACGCCTTATGCCTCGGCCCAGCGCAACGTGCGCCGCAACGGCCTGGCGGACACCGTCACCGTACGCCTGGCCGACGGCCTGGAGGCCATCGAGGCCAACGACCGTATCACTGCCATCAGCCTGTGCGGCATGGGTGGCAAGACCATGTGCGAGATTCTCGAGCGTGGCAAGGCGCGCCTGAACGGCCACGAGCGGCTGATTCTGCAGCCCAATGGCGATGAGCGTGAGTTGCGCGCTTGGCTGATGGACAACCGTTACCGGATCGTCTGCGAAGAGCTGCTGCGGGAAAACCGTTTCGACTACGAGATCATCGTGGCCGAACCCACCGAAGCGGTGGCCTACAGTGCCGAAGAGCTGTATTTCGGGCCGCTGCTGATGCGTGAGAAAAGCCCGGCCTTCCTGACCAAGTGGCAGCGCATGCTGCGTCAGAAGCAGCAGAGCCTGGCCAATTTCGAGCGTGCCCGCGGTGCCATCCCACAGGAGAAGCTGCGTGACTTCGCCCGGCAGATTGGCTGGATCAACGAGGTGCTGGGCTGATTCACTGCTGCGAGCAGTTGCCCATTTCGCGGTATTCGATTTCGCGCTTCTGGCCCTGATGGTCGACATACACCATGTGCGCGGTACCGACCTGGCAGTCGGCAGCGTTGATGGCCGGGGTGATCGAGATGACCTTGGCCACATCCAGCGGCATGCCGTATTCATAGTGGCTGGCGACGGGCTGGCCGGCCGGCGCATCGGCGAAGGCGCCGAACGAAGCAAGGGCGGCAGACAGGGCGACAAAAGCAATCGAACGTTTCATGGCAGGCTCCTTTTTCGATGTTTTACCAATGATGTATTCAATGGTGATCCTCAATAAATGGGCTAAGTCGTGATAGATTCCTGCCTGCAACGCACGAATAAGAGTGCTGAAGGAGCCCAGCGCCATGGACATGCTGCACGCAATGCGTACCTTTACCCGGGTGGTGGAGTGCGGCAGTTTTGCCGCTGCCGCCAATGCCCTCGATATTTCCGCGGCGCAGGTGTCGCGGATCGTTGCGGAGCTTGAGAACCAGCTGCAGACCCGCCTGTTGCATCGCACCACGCGGCGTTTGCGGATGAGCGAAGCGGGCGAGCGCTTTCTGGAGCGGGCGCGGCAGATCATGGCGCTGACCGACGAGGCCGTGGACGAAGCACGCGGTGCCCACCTCACGCCACGGGGCTGCCTGCGTCTGCACTGCCCGCATGGCCTGGGCCTGTTGCTGATGCCGCTGGTGGCCGGCTACAACGCGCTGTGCCCGGAAGTGGCCATCGAGCTGACGCTGTCCCAGCGCAACCCCGACCCGCTTGCCGAGGGGCACGACGTGGTGATTACCGTGGACGAGGCTTTGCCCGATTCGCAGCTGATTGCCGTGCCGCTGGGCACCATCTTCAGCATTCCCTGTGCAGCGCCCAGCTACCTCGAAACCCATGGCGTGCCCGAGCGGCCGCAAGACCTGCACGAGCACCGCTGCCTGCGCATGGCTTACCCGATGCATGAAGGGGACTGGGTATTCCCCCAAGGCCTGGACCAGTGCGTGATCGCCCCGCGTGACAGCTTCCTGACCAATGTCGCCGACGCCATGCTGGTGGCCAGCGAACTGGGCATGGGCATTGGCTTGTTGCCGTTCTATACCGCCAGCCAGGCCATCGAACAGGGGCGCCTGCGGCGGTTACTGGCGCCGTACCGGTTACGTGAAAATGCGCTGTATGCGATCTACCCGTCGCGGCATTACCTGGATGCCAAGGTGCGGACCTGGATCGATTACCTCAAGGAGCAGCTGCCGCCACTGTTCGAAGGGCATGCGAAGATTGTCGATGACCCACAATACTGGCTATAGCCTGTGCCGGCCCCTTCGCGGCTAAAGCCGCTCCCACAGGGACCGCACAGATTTCAAGCAATGCACCGTACCTGTGGGAGCGGCTTTAGCCGCGAAGAGGCCGGTAGCCTAGGCATCACGCTTCAGTGTCCATAACGCCCGACCAGGCTCTGCGCACCCAGCGCATGGTCTTTGAGCAACTCCATCAAGCCACCGCGATCCAGTTCCTGCGGCAAGGTGCCCAGCGGCAGGTCGGTGGCGATGAGGGTCAGTGCATAGTGGTGCGGCTTGTCCCCGGCCGGTGGGCAAGGGCCACGATAAGTCATGGTGCCGTGCGAGTTGCGCCCGACGATCAGCGCCTCGCTGGTCTTCCAGCCGGCGCCTTCCTCCAGGCCATTGAGCGCCGGGTCGATGTCATAGGCCACCCAGTGCACCACGCCCACGCCCTTGCCACCGTCCGGGTCGAACATCACCAAGGCCAGTGATTGCGTGCCATAAGGCAGGTTCTTCCAGCTCAGCTGGGGTGTGCGCCCTTCACCGGCGCCGCATGCCGGGTCCGGGCCGACCTGCTGCAGGCCGATGACACCGCCATCGGTGAAGGACGACGAGCTGATCGACAGCGCGGCAGAGTCGCCACCGCCAGCCAGGGCGGTGCAGGGCAGCAAAGCGGCGAGCAGCCAGGGTGTGAGGTTCATGGCGATTCCTCGGCAAGGCCATGCGCCGCAGTGTAGACCAGTTGAGGGTCAGCGGCTGTCCTGATCCTCGGCGCTGCCCCCGGTGCTCCCGGCGCCTGAGCCTGTGGCTTCACCGGTGCTATTGGAGCCACCGGCTGCGCCATCGGCGGCGTCCGAATTGCTGCCGGTGTCGCTGCTGTCATTGGCGCGGCCGCTGCCCGGGCTGTTGACGCTGCTGCCTTCGCCGGCAGTCTTGCCGCCACGCTGATCGGTTTGCGGATGGCTGTCGGTATGGGTCGTGTCCGTGGCGGCGTAGCTGGTGGCAGCGGCGGTACCCAAGGCAAGGGCGAGCAACAGCGAGTGAATGCGGATCATGGCACGTCTCCTGGAGGGATGATCTGTCATTCGTTTGGCTCGTCGAGGCGGGCAGGGTGCCCGACGGGCGACGGGCGGTCGAAAAAAGGGCCGCGACTGCGGCCCTTGCATTACTTGCCTTCTGGTTGCGCACTCGGCGCGTGAGGCGTTACCGGTTCCAACGGCGGATGCTCCTGCGCTGCATGCATCAGGTCCTCGGTCACCCGCAGTTCCGCGCCGGTCGGCGAGAACGTGGTCGACGCCGTGAACGGTGCCGGGTGCTCTGCGGCCGGGCGCTTGCCGCGCCGCCAGAGGAAGAAGGACACCATCCCCAGGTTGACCACGGCAAAGGCCCAGAACAGCCCCACTTCGCCGAATTCGGTCATCGCCGGCGAGATGGCCAGCGGCGCCATGGCCGAGCCCAGCGAGTTGATCAGCAGCAGGCCCTGGATCATCGGGACCAGGGCATCGGACGGGGCGCGGTCGGCAGCATGGCTCACGGCCACCGGGTACAGCGCGAACACGCCGCCACCGAGCAAGAACATCACCGCCGGCAGCAGGGCCGAACCCGAAGGCAGGAACACCGTGACCAGTGACAGCACCATGCACAGCGCAGCCAGGGCGATCAGCACATCCTGGCGGTCTTTGCGGTCCGACCAGCGCCCCACCGGGTACTGCAGCAGCATGGCGCCGAGGATCACCCAGGCCATCATGTTGCCGACTTCACCGACATCCAGGCCGATGCGCTGCAGGTACAGCGGCAACAGCGCGTAGATGCCGGCAATCACTACACCGGAGCCGAAGCAGCCGACCAGCCCCGACGGGGCCACGCCCAGTAGCTGACGGGGCTTGAGCGGCTCGACCTGGTCCAGCAGCGGCGACACCCGTGGCAGGATCACGATCGGCAGGACCGACAACGCAGCGAGCATGCCGGCCAGCATGAACGGGGCACTGTCGCCCAGGTGGGTGATCTCGCCAAGGCCGGCCTGGGCGATCACACCGGCGCCATAGAAGGCAATCATGTACAGCGCCAGCAGGCGCCCGCGGATCTTCGCGTCACCGGCCAGCAGCAGCCAGCTTTCGATCACCAGGAACACGCCGACGGCTGCCCAGCCATTGATCAGGCGCAGTACCGACCACCAGGTGGCGTCATAGAACAGCCCCTGCAGCAGAATGGTCGCGGCGATCAGCGAGGCGAAGCTGGTGTAGGCGCGGATATGGCCGATGCGCAGGATCAGCCGGTCGTTGAAGATGGCGCCGAGGGTCAGGCCGATGAAATAGGTCGACGAGACGATACCGATGGTCGTTGCCGATTCGCCGGCAGCGTCCAGACGCAGGGTGGTAAGGGAAGACATGAAGCCGTTGCCCAGGGCAATGATGAACAGCCCGAGCAGGGGCGCCAGCGCCATGGCCAGCAAACGCGGAGACATACGTACCTCAAGTTGGAGTGGCGGTCGGAAAACGCCTTTTCGAGCGCGCACGCCAGACCGACCCGTCGAGGGCAGAGGAAGGTGCACGGATGTGCCTGGGCTGGATGCGACCTGGGCAAGACTCAACCGCTGGGCCCTCAAGAGCCGGGCCAGGCGGGGTCGGTTGAGCCTAGTTCACATGGGCGTCATGTGTTCAGGCCTGGACTCTGTCGTTGCTGCCGGTTGCCACCGTTCAAGGCGACGGGCGAAAAGGAAGCGCGATTCTACGGCTTGCGACCGATTTGCCCAAGGGGCCAGGGCCTGCGACGAGACGCCGCAGGGCTATTGCTCGAACAGCCGTTCGTGCACCCAACCGCTGTCGGTCAGCACCATCACGCGCTTTTCCCGCGCCGGCGTTTCATGGGTCGCCAGCGCATTACCCAGATCACGGATGTTGGCCCTGACCTGGTCATTGGCCGCCCACTCAGGCAACCCGGTGACCTTGTAGGCATAGGTCACATCGGAAACGGTGTGCCCTCGCATCTGGCCCGGCTCGCTGAACTGCTCGATCGCCGTGACCTCGGCCCTGCCGAAGCACAGTCCGCCGCGGCTCTGGCCGTTGAGCATCTTCCGGGCTCCGGCCTTGTAGTACTTGCGGCCTTCATCGGTGAGGTCGTAGGCGTAGTAGATATCGGTGCGGGCCGGCTGCCACAGGCGCTCCGGCACTTCGACGCGGGCGATTTCCTTCTCGCTGACAATTCCGACCCCGGCCAGTGCATGCAGCGCCTTGTTGGTGCCGGTGACGTCGAAGTCCTGGGTCTTGGTGGGGAAGTCAGTGACCACGAAGCAATGGGGATACTGCGTGTCGAGGTAAGCCTGGGCCGCCTTGCGGAAATTGGCCTCGTTGGCGTTGTGGGTGTCCGAGCAGCCGGCCAGGGTGGCCAGCAGCGCCAGCGGTGCGATCGTCCTGTACATGATCAAGCGTCCTTGGGAGGCAAGTTAACCTGTGGGCGGCATTAGAACCTACGGGCTAGAGCGGCGCAATCATGGCAGTACGGCATCTGGACAGGGTTCACAAAGCTGCGCTCAATGATGCCCTGGCGGCTCCCGGGTATCGATGCTGACCACCACCGACATCCCCGGGCGCAAGCGCGCAGCATCCGGTTGGTCGGGGTCGACGGTGATACGCACGGGGATGCGCTGGGCGATCTTGACGAAATTGCCCGTGGCATTATCGGCCTGCAGCAAGGCGAACTCCGAGCCGGTGGCCGGCGAAATCTGTTGCACATGGCCGTACAGCTTGAGGTGGTTCAAGGCATCGACAGTGAAGCTCACCGGCTGGCCGATACGCACGTCGGCCATCTGGGTTTCCTTCATGTTGGCGATCACCCACAGGGTATCGGGCACCAGCGCCATCAGCTGAGCGCCCGAGTTGACGTAGGCCCCCAGGCGCGTGCCGATCTGCCCCAGCTGGCCGTCACGCGGGGCGGTGACGCGGGTGTTGTCGAGGTCGATGCGGGCCAGTTCGACGGCGGCCTTGGCGTTTTCCACCGAGGCCTCCAGCGAGGCGCGGTTGACGATCACCGTTTCGCGGTCCTGGCGGGCGATTTCCAGTGCGGCCTTGGCCTGGGCCAGGCTGGCGACGGCGGCAGCCTCGCTGGCGCGGGCCAGGTCCAGCGCGCTGCGCGACACCGAACCATCGCTGACCAGGGCCTGGTTGCGGCCGAGGTCAGCCTTGGCTTTGGTCGCCTGGGCCGCGGCATCGCCGATCGCCGCCTGGCGCTGGGCGATGGTGGCTTCGGCACTGTTGCGCTGCTGCAGGTTGTTGGCCAGCGCCGCCTGCTGCTGTTGCAGTTGGGCGATGGCCTGGGCCAGGCGCTGTTTGTAGATGCGGTCGTCCAGTTGCACCAGCAGGTCGCCGGCCTTGACGAACTGGAAGTCATGCACGGGCACGTCGACGACATAGCCGCTGAGCTGCGGGCCGATGATCGTCACCTGGCCGCGGACCAAAGCGTTTTCGGTGCTTTCGATGGTGCTGCTGAAGGGCGGCAGGTTCCAGGCGTAGAGCACCAGCAGGATGCCGGCCAGGGCCACACAGGCGAAG
This sequence comes from Pseudomonas sp. NBRC 111130, assembly GCF_001320485.1. Lineage (NCBI taxonomy): Bacteria > Pseudomonadati > Pseudomonadota > Gammaproteobacteria > Pseudomonadales > Pseudomonadaceae > Pseudomonas > Pseudomonas sp. NBRC 111130. The sequence continues at coordinate 6,664 of NZ_BCBG01000028.1, read as the reverse complement.
CTGATCGAGGACAGGATGCGCACCCGCCGTGTGCGCACCGGGCTGGTCGGTTCGCTGGGCGGTGTGCTGCCTTCCGGGGTTTCGGCGATGGCGGTGGTAGTCGTGGTGCGGGTTTGTTCGGTCATCGGTTGGCAGTACCGCTGGTGGAGTCGGATGAAGCAGCCTGGCGGGCGACATACCATAGCCAGGAGCCGCGAAGGGTAATCCAGATCATGGTCAGCACGGCGATGCTGCCGATCAGTACGAACACGTCGTTGTAGGCCATCACGTTGGCCTCGCGGGTGGCGGCGCTGGCCAGCACGCGCAGGCCGGCCTCGCTGCGCAATGCCGGGTCGGCGAGGACCCCGGCGTAACCGGCGCCGCCACTTTGCACGCGGGCATTGACCAGCGGTTCGAGGTAGCTGAGGCGGTCCATCAGGTGGCTGGAGTGGAACTTCTCGCGCCAGGTCTGGAAGGTGCCCAGCAGCGCTGCGCCGATCAGGCCACCGAGGTTGTTGCAGATGCCGAACAGCACCGAGAAACTCACCAGGTTGCGTGGGTTGGCACGCACGTGGCTGATGCCCAGGGCCATGGACGGGCCGAGGAAGAAGGTGCTGCCGAAGGCCAGCAGGAACTGGCTGAAGTACATCTGTGCCGGGCGTGTGAGGTTGCTCGAGCTGCTGTCCATGAACGCCCCGGTGGCCATCGCCAACAACGAGATGAACAGCGGGATCACCAGGTGCTTGGGGTCGATGGTCAATGCGCTGGTGGCCAGGCCCGCCACGGCGCCGAGCAGCATGATCCAGTACAGCGAGCGCATCTGCTCGCTGCCCATGTTCAGTAGCTGCAGAAAGCCCACGGCGCCGGTGGATTGCTCCGAGGTGACCATGCGGATCAGGATGACGCACAGGCCCAGGCGGATGATCGCGCCACTGCCCAGCCAGCGGGTCATCAGCAGTGGGTTCTGGCGGTTGTGCTCGATCGCCAGGCCAGTGAAGATCAAGGCGATCGAAGCGGCCAGGGCGACGCCGATCCAGGGCGCTTCCAGCCACCAGTCGATACGCCCGAGCGACAGCGCGGCGCACAGCAGGGCGACGCCGCCGGCCATCAAGGTAAAGGTGAGAAAGTCCAGTGGCTCGAACGTCTTGAAGCGGTCACCGGGTGGCAGCTTGAGCAGCAACACGCAGCCCAGCGCGGCCAGTGCCAGGCCCAGTTCGAACAGATACAGGCCGCGCCATTCGGCGATCTGCAGCAGGTCTTCGGAAAAGATTCGCGCCAGCGGCAGGGCCAATTGCGAGGCACCCAGGCCCAGCACCATGGCCTTGAGCCGCCAGCGCTCAGGGAATGCCTGGATCATGTAGTAAAGGCCCAGCGAACTGAGCGCTGCGCCGACCATGCCATGGGCGGCGCGTACGGCGATGGCCGAGTTGAGGTCGTTGACAAACAAGTGGGCGAAGGTGACCAGGGCGTAGAGCACCAGGAACACCTCGGTGAAGGCGCGCAGGCCGAACTGCTGGCGAAACTTGACCAGCAGCAGGTTGATCGACACGTTGGTCATCACATAGGCCGCCGGCAACCAGGCCATCTCGGCGCTGGTCGCGCCCAACGCGCCTTGCAGGAATACCAGGTTGGCGGTGACCAGTGCGTTACCCAGGCCACCGGTAATGGCCACCAGCAGGCCGACCACGCCATAGGCCAGGCGCTTGGCCGGCGTGTGCAGGGGCGTGGAAGGGGAGCCGGGGAGGCTGGGCTTCTCGTGCGGGAGCCACTGGCGTGGGGTGTATTTGTCCATGGGGCTGACTCTAGCACTGCCTTAAGCGTTTTTTGTAGGCGCGGCCTTGCGTCGCGATAGGGCCGCCAGGCGGCCCCAGGATATCAGCATGAACGCAGAGATTGCTGGGGCTGCTTCGCAGCCCTTTCGCGACACGAGGCCGCTCCTACAATGGCCTAGTGACCGACTACCATGGCGGTGAACGGCGCCACATAGGCCTGCAAGGTCACCAGCCCACCCACCAGCACCGCCAGCACGATCGAGTGGAAGAACACATAACGCAGGATCTCGCCCTCATGCCCGTACCAGCGGGTCGCGGTGGAGGCCACCACGATCGACTGGGCATCGACCATCTTGCCCATCACCCCACCGGAGCTGTTGGCGGCCGCCATCAGTACCGGGCTCAGCCCCAGCTGCTCCGCCGTCACCCGCTGCAGGCCGCCGAACAGCACGTTGGAGGCCGTGTCCGAGCCGGTGAGTGCCACGCCGAGCCAACCGAGCAGGGTGCCGAACATCGGGTAGAAGATGCCTGTGGCGGCAAACGCCAGGCCCATGGTCGCGTCCAGCCCCGAGTAGCGCGTGAGGAAGCCCAGCGCGAGCATGGCGACGATGGTGATCAGCGAATAGCGCACTACCCACAGCGTGCGTAAATATTGCCGCCCCAGCTCCAGAGGCGAGTAACCCATCAGCAATCCGCCGAGGATGGCCGCGAGAAAGATGCCGCTGCCGGTGGCGGTGAACCAGGTGAACTTGTACTGGGCGTCTTCTTTCTTCGGCGCGGGCACTACGGGTGGCACTTTCTCGATCTGCTGGTGGATCGAGTCGAAGGTGAACACCGGGGCGAACACCGGGTTGGCTTCACGCAGCGGCTTGCCCTGCGGGTCGAGCATCGCCGTGCCGCTGGCCGGGTCGAGTGCCGGGCGGGTGTCGAACAGGTTCTTGAAGCCCGCCGTGCCCCAGGCGAACACGAACACGGTCAGGATGATCCAGGGCAACCAGGCCTTGAACACGCTGCGCTGGCCGCTCTGGGCAAAGGTCGTCGCGGCAGCGGCCTTGCCGTCGTCTTCGACCTTGGAATTGTCGACCCGCCCGGTGAGCGCCGCCGAGGTATGCACGCTGGCCGGCTTCCACACCCGCAGGAAGCCGGTGAGGCAGGCCATGGAGATCAGTGCGGCGATCACGTCCACCAGCATCGGCCCGTGGAAGTTCGACACCAGGTACTGCGGCACTGCGAACGTCACCCCGGCCACCAGGATCGCCGGCCATACTTCGAGCATCTTGCGCCAGCCGGCAAAGGCCCAGATCAGCCAGAACGGCACGATCACCGAGAAGAAGGGCAGTTGCCGACCGACCATGGCCGACAGCTCCATTTCATCCAGCCCGGTAACCTTGGCCAGGGTGATGATCGGCGTGCCGAGCGCGCCGAATGCCACCGGCGCAGTGTTGGCGATCAACGCCAGCCCGGACGCGGCCAGCGGCGAGAAGCCCAGGCCGATGAGGATCGCCCCGGTCACCGCCACTGGCGTGCCGAAGCCGGCCGCCCCCTCGAAGAAGGCACCGAAGCAGAAGGCGATCAGCAGCAGTTGCAGGCGGCGGTCGTCGGTGATGCGCGCCAGCGAATCCTGCAGCACCTTGAACGAGCCGTTCTCGGTGGTCAGCCGGTGCAGGAAGATGATGTTGAGCACGATCCAGCCGATCGGCAGCAGGCCGTTGGCCGCGCCGTACAACGCCGCCGAGCCTGCCATGCTGGCCGGCATGCCGAAGGCGAAGATCGAGATCAGCAGCGCCGAGCCCAGGGCGAGCAGGGCAGCGATGTGCGCTTTGATGTGGAAGAAGGCCAATGCCGCCAGCATCACCACCACCGGTACGGCGGCCATCAGCGTCGAGAGCACGGGGCTTGCGAACGGGTCGTAGATTTGCTGCCAGACCATTTGCCACCTCGGTTGTTGTTATATGAGGTATCGCGATTTTTGGGCAGTCGGCATGCAAGGATGCCAAGGGGAGTATAGGAAGGAATTTTTCTCCTGCGCCGGCCTCTTCGCGGGCACGCCCGCTGCCACAGGATCCAAACCATCCCTGTGGGAGCGGGCGTGCCCGCGAAGAGGCCGGCTCTGGCGCTACAAGGCTCGAGCCAGAAACTCGGCAGTACGACTCTCCCCACACCCAGCCACCGCCTGCGGGGTACCGCTGACCACCACCCGACCGCCGGCTTCTCCAGCCCCCGGCCCGATGTCGATCACCCAGTCACTCTGCGCTACCACACGCATGTCATGCTCGACCACCACCACGCTGTGCCCGGCCTCGACCAACCGATTGAGCTGCACCAGCAAGCGGTCGATATCCTGCGGGTGCAGCCCGTTGGTCGGTTCGTCCAGCACGTACAAGGTCGCCCCACGGGCCACGCGCTGCAGCTCGGTGGCCAGCTTGATCCGCTGCGCCTCGCCACCGGACAGTTCGGTAGCCGGTTGCCCCAGGCGCAGGTAGCCCAGGCCGATATCCTGCAGCACCTGCAGGCAACGCCGCGCCGCCGGCTGCTCGGCGAACACCTCAAGCGCCTGCTCGACCGTGAGTTGCAGCACTTGGGCGATGTTCATGCCTTGCCAGCTCACGGCCAGCGTCTCGGGGTTGTATCGAGCGCCGTGGCAGACCGGGCAGGGCGCGTAGACGCTGGGCATGAACAGCAGTTCGACGCTGACGAAGCCCTCGCCCTCGCAGTTCTCGCAACGGCCCTTCGCCACGTTGAACGAGAAACGCCCGGCATCGAAACCGCAGGCCTTGGCCTGTTCGGTGGCGGCGAACAGCTTGCGCACATGATCGAACAGCCCGGTGTAGGTTGCCAGGTTGGAGCGTGGCGTGCGGCCGATCGGCTTCTGGTCCACCTGCACCAACCGCTTGATGCTGTCGAGGCCGGCAGTGACACGCCCGGCACTGTACTGCTCGGGTTCGTCTTCAAGGCTTTGTTCGTCAGCCTCGGCCTTCTGCCCGGCATGACCGAGGTGGGCGCCGACCAGCTCCAGCAGAGCCTGGCTGACCAGGCTCGACTTGCCCGAACCGGAAATGCCGGTGACCGAGGTGAAGCAGCCCACTGGAAAGCGGGCGCTGAGGTTGTCGAGGTTGTTGCGGGTAATGCCTTCCAGCACCAGCCAGTCGTGTGGCTGGCGTGGCGTGCGCGCATGGCGCTGCTGCTCGGCGAACAGGTAGGCGGCAGTGCGCGAGGCTTCGACCTGTGCCAGGCCGGCTGGCGGGCCACTGTAGAGAATCTGCCCACCATGCTCGCCGGCAGCGGGGCCGACGTCCACCAGCCAGTCGGCGCGGCGCATGGTGTCCAGGTCATGCTCCACCACATACACAGAGTTGCCGGCCTGCTTGAGCCGCTGCAAGGCATCGAACAGCGCTTCGCTGTCGGCCGGGTGCAGGCCGGCGGAAGGCTCGTCGAGGACGTAGATCACGCCAAACAGCTGCGAGTTGAGCTGGGTGGCCAGGCGCAGGCGTTGCAGCTCGCCGAACGACAGCGTCGGCGTGCTGCGCTCCAGTGCCAGGTAACCCAGGCCCAGGTCGATCAGGGTGTCGATACGTTCCAGCAGTTCATGGGCGATGCGTTGTGCGGCCAGGCGCTTTTCCAGGGTCAGGTTGTCGTCGTGCTGCTCCAGGTAGCCCGGCGCTGCAACCTGGCGGAACACCTCGGCCAGCGCCTGCAACGGCAGCCGCGACAGCTCGCCGATGTCGCGGCCGGCGAAGGTCACCTCCAGCGCCGCACGCTTGAGTCGCTTGCCCTGGCACAGCGGGCACGGGCTGGGGCGCATGTACTGCGACACGCGCTTGCGCATCTGTGCGCTCTGCGAGTGCATGAAGGTATGCAGCACGTAGCGTCGGGCACCACTGAAGGTGCCCTGGTAGCTCGGTTCGAGCTTGCGCTTGAGCGCTGCGCGGGTCTGTGCCGGTGTCAGGCCGGCGTACACCGGTACCGTCGGTGTCTCCTCGGTATAGAGAATCCAGTCGCGCTGTGCCTGTGGCAGGTCGCGCCAGGGGATGTCGACGTCATAGCCCAGGGTCACCAGGATGTCGCGCAGGTTCTGCCCCTGCCAGGCCATCGGCCACGCCGCCACGGCGCGCTCGCGGATAGTCAGCGACGGGTCGGGGACCATGGTCGCCTCGGTCACCTCATATACACGCCCCAGCCCATGGCACTCGGGGCAGGCGCCTTGCGGGGTATTGGGCGAAAAGTCCTCGGCGTACAGCATCGGCTGCCCGGCCGGGTAGCTGCCGGCGCGGGAGTAGAGCATGCGGATCGAGCTGGACAGGGTGGTGACGCTGCCCACCGACGAGCGCGCGCTGGGCGTGCCGCGTTGCTGCTGCAGGGCAACGGCCGGGGGCAGGCCTTCGATGGCATCGACATCCGGCACGCCGACCTGGTCGATCAGGCGCCGGGCATAGGGGGCGACCGATTCGAAGTAGCGGCGTTGGGCCTCGGCGTAGAGGGTGGAGAAGGCCAGCGAAGACTTGCCCGAGCCGGACACCCCGGTGAACACCACCAGGGCGTCGCGGGGGATGTCGACGTCGATGTTCTTGAGGTTGTGCTCGCGGGCGCCACGGACGCGGATGAAGCCGGGGGGAGTGTGCAACATGGGGCGGTCCTTGGCAGTGAAGAGCGCTCAAGGTAGCAGTATTTATGCTGGCTGTGCCGGCCTCTTCGCGGGACAAGCCCGCTCCCACACGTACTGCACAGGTTTCAGACTGGACTGCCCCCTAAAAGTTGGACAGTTCTATGCTGCAGCCTGAGCCCTGTACTCAACAGGGCTCAGGCCATTGAGCTTCAGTTTGATGCGGTCATGGTTGTAGTAGCGGATGTACTCGTCCAGACCCGCTTTCAACTCATCGACACTCTCAAAGCGCTTCAGGTAGAAAAATTCAGAT
>NZ_BCBG01000027.1:0-77029 GCF_001320485.1 Pseudomonas sp. NBRC 111130 | reverse complement strand
CCGAAGATGAAGCCGGTGTCGCCTTCGGCGCAGGATACGGTCACGCCCTGGCCGTCTTTTAGTACCTGGGTGGCATTGCCGCAACCGACCACGGCCGGGATGCCCAGCTCACGGGCGATGATCGCCGCGTGGCAGGTGCGCCCGCCACGGTTGGTGACGATGGCACTGGCGCGCTTCATCACCGGTTCCCAGTCCGGGTCAGTCATGTCTGAGACCAGTACGTCGCCGGGCTGCACCTTGTCCATCTCGGACACGTCGTTGATCACGCGGACCTTGCCGGCGCCAATGCGCTGGCCGATGGCGCGGCCTTCGACCAGCACGGTGCCCTTCTCTTTGAGCAGGTAACGCTCCATGACATTGGCGCTGGCGCGGCTCTTCACGGTCTCAGGGCGGGCCTGAACGATGTACAGCTTGCCGTCATCACCGTCCTTGGCCCACTCGATGTCCATCGGGCGCTGGTAGTGCTGCTCGATGATCATCGCCTGCTTGGCCAGTTCGTTGACTTCGTCGTCGCTCAGGCAGAAGCGGGCACGATCGGCACGGTCGACCTCGATGGTCTTGACCGAGCGGCCGGCCTTGGCTTCGTCGCCATAGACCATCTTGATCGCCTTGCTGCCCAGGTTGCGGCGCAGGATGGCCGGGCGACCAGCCTGCAGGGTTTGTTTGTGCACGTAGAATTCGTCAGGGTTGACCGCGCCCTGCACCACGGTTTCACCCAGGCCGTAGGCACCGGTGATAAACACCACGTCACGGAAGCCCGACTCGGTGTCGAGGGTGAACATCACGCCAGCGGTGCCGGTTTCTGAACGGACCATGCGCTGCACGCCGGCGGACAGGGCTACCAGCTTGTGGTCGAAGCCCTGGTGCACGCGGTAGGCGATGGCGCGGTCGTTGAACAGCGAGGCAAACACTTCCTTGGCCGCGCGGATCACGTTGTCGACGCCACGGATGTTGAGGAAGGTTTCCTGCTGGCCGGCGAACGAGGCGTCCGGCAGGTCTTCGGCGGTGGCCGAGGAACGCACGGCCACGGCCATGTTGTCGTTGCCCTGGGACATTTCGGCGAAGGCGGTGCGGATTTCCGCATCCAGGCGGGCCGGGAAATCGGCCTCCATCACCCACTGGCGGATCTGCGCGCCGGTCTTGGCCAGGGCATTGACGTCATCCACGTCGAGCGCATCGAGTGCCGCATGGATCTTGTTGTTCAGGCCACTCTGTTCGAGAAAGTCACGGTACGCCTGAGCCGTAGTGGCAAAGCCGCCCGGCACCGACACACCGGCACCAGCGAGGTTACTGATCATCTCGCCCAGGGATGCGTTCTTGCCCCCCACATGCTCCACATCGTGGACGCCGAGCTTATCGAGGGAAACTACGTACTCTACCAAGGTGATCTCTCCACTAACTGTATTGGAAAAGCTCAAGGGCGCCCGCCTGCCTTCGTTGACTGGGCCGGACGCTTGTGGCCTGTACCTGGAATATAGGTTCGCAAAATATGGCAGAATTGCTGACAGCCGCATTCGGCAAACCGAACTTATCATATCCAAGAAACGTCATCAGCTTAAGGCCCAGATCGCAAATGAAACGAACCGCGTTCTTCATCTCCGATGGCACCGGCATCACCGCCGAAACCCTGGGCCAGAGCCTGCTCGCTCAATTCGAAAGCATTCCGTTCAATAAATTCACTCGTCCATACATCGATAGCCCGGAAAAAGCACGGACCATGGTGCAGCAGATCAATGCCGCCGCAGAGCGCGATGGCATGCGGCCGATCATCTTCGACACCATCGTCAATCAGGACATCCGCGAGATCCTGGCGACGTCGAACGGCTTCATGATCGACATCTTTTCTTCGTTTTTATCCCCGCTCGAGCAGGAACTGACGGCCCATTCGTCGTATTCCGTCGGCAAATCGCACTCGATTGGTGGCAACTCCAACTACATGGAACGCATCGAGGCGGTGAATTTCGCCCTGGACAACGACGACGGCGCGCGCACCCACTACTACGACAAGGCCGACCTGATCCTGGTCGGCGTATCGCGCTGCGGCAAGACGCCCACCTGCCTGTACATGGCCATGCAGTTCGGTATTCGCGCCGCCAACTACCCGCTGACCGAGGACGACATGGAGCGCCTGCAATTGCCGGCGGTGCTGAAGAAGCACCACAGCAAGCTGTTCGGCCTGACCATCGACCCCGACCGTCTGACCGCCATCCGCCACGAGCGCAAGCCAAACAGCCGCTATTCCAGCTTTGCCCAGTGCGAATTCGAGGTGCGCGAGGTGGAGAACCTGTTCCGCCGGGAGAACATTCCCAACATTAATTCGACGCATTTTTCGGTGGAAGAGATTTCGGCGAAGATCCTGGTGGAGAAAGGCGTGGAGCGCAGGTTCAAGTAAGCCTGCACTGGCCTCTTCGCGGGTAAACCCGCTCCCACAGGAAACTCACCAATCCTGAGACTTGTGCAGTACCTGTGGGAGCGGGTTTACCCGCGAGAGGGCCGGCACAGGAATACAAGAAAGCCCCGGCATCGCTGCCGGGGCTTTCTTTTACCTCACTACCTGACTCAGGACGGCACCACCGCCGCCTGCCCGCTCAGCGCCAGGTCGACCAGCTCGCGGTTAGCCACCGCGTACATCGCATAGTCGGTGCCGGTGGCGTTGCGCAGGTCATCGAGCATGGCGCGCCAACGCTCGACCATCACCCGGTGCTGCTCGGCCCACAGCGCCACCCGGGCGTCCATGTCTTGCGGCGCATCGGCCATCTGCAAGACCGAGATGGTGATCGCCCGCTGCTGCAGGTCGATGTCGTCACGGAACGCCTCGCGGGCCAGGGCCTGCCAATTGTTCTCCACCGGCAGGTTGCTGATTTCCTGCAGGTACCAGGTCAGGTCCAGCGCGCTGCCCACGGCGAAGAACGCCTTGGCTACCTGCGCCGGGTCATGGCCCGTTACGTCCGAGGCCTCGATGATCGGCAGCAGGGTGTACAGGTGGGTGGTGCCGGCAACCATGCGCGCCAGCAATTCTGGCACGCCGGCGTCGACGAAGCTCTGGTAACGCACCATCCAGCGCTCGCGGGTCGGGCCTTCCAGCAGCTCGTCGAGCTTGAGCCCCAACTGGGCGATCTTCGGCCCGAAGTGCGCGCTGTCACGCCCGGCATCCTGCTCATTGCGGCGGCTGCGCAGGAACCAGCGGGTGGCGCGGCGGCCCAGGCGCATCAGCTCGTCCATCAAGGTCAGCTGGATCTCCGCCGGCACCTGATAGTCCAGCGCCTCGATCTGGCGGAACCAGTGCGGCAGGTGGAAGATGTCACGCACGATCACATAGGCCCCGGCGACGTTGGCCGGGCTCATGCCGGTCGACTCCTTCAGGCGCTGTACGAAAGTGATACCCATGTTGTTGACCAAGTCGTTGGCGATCTGGGTGCTGACGATTTCGCGCTTCAGGCGGTGACGGCGCATGGCGTCGGCGAACTTGCTGACCAGCGACGGCGGGAAGGCGGTTTCCATGTCGCGGGTCAGGTAGTCATCGTCCGGCACCTGCGACTTGAGCAGCTGCTCCTTGAGGTCAATCTTGCTGTACGAGATCAGCACCGACAGCTCGGCGCGGGTCAGGCCCTGGCCAGCCGCCAGGCGCTCGGCCAGCTGTTCCTCGGACGGCAGGAACTCGATCGCTCGGTCCAGCTTGCCACGGCTTTCGAGGTCGGCCATCAGGCGCTTGTATTCGGCGATCCGCTCGCGGGCGCGGCGGGCTGCCAGCGACAGGGCCTGGGTCTGCTTGTAGTTGTTGCCCAGCACCAGGCCAGCCACTTCGTCGGTCATGCTGCCGAGCAACTGGTTGCGCTGCTTCTCGGTCATATCGCCACCCTGCACCACTTCATTGAGCAGGATCTTGATATTGACCTCGTGGTCGGAGCAGTCCACGCCACCGGCGTTGTCAATGAAATCGGTGTTGGTGGCGCCGCCATGCAGGCCAAATTCGACACGACCGAGCTGGGTCATGCCGAGGTTGCCGCCCTCGCCTACCACCTTGCAGCGCAGTTCGTTGCCGTTGACCCGCAGGGCATCGTTGGCCTTGTCGCCGACATCGGCGTGGCTTTCAGTGCTGGCCTTGACGTAAGTACCGATACCGCCGTTCCACAGCAGGTCGACCGGTGCCTTGAGCAGCGCGTGCAGCAGTTCTGTCGGGGTCAGGCGGTCGGCTTCGATGGCAAAGCGTTCCTTCATCTGCGGGCTGATGGCGATGCTTTTGGCGCTGCGTGGGAAGATCCCGCCGCCTTCGGACATGATACTGGTGTCGTAGTCGCTCCAGGCTGAGCGCGGCAGGTCGAACAGGCGCTTGCGCTCGACGAAGCTGGTGGCCGGGTCCGGGTTCGGGTCGATGAAGATGTGCAGGTGGTTGAACGCCGCCACCAGTTGCAACTTGTCGGACATCAGCAGGCCGTTGCCGAACACGTCGCCGGCCATGTCGCCGATGCCGATCACGGTGATCGGGTCCTGCTGCACATTGATGCCGCGCTCGCGGAAGTGGCGCTGCACACCGACCCAGGCGCCACGGGCGGTGATACCCATCTTCTTGTGGTCATAACCGGCCGAGCCACCCGAGGCGAACGCGTCGCCGAGCCAGAAGCCGTAATCGATGGCGATGCCGTTGGCGATGTCGGAGAAGGTCGCGGTGCCCTTGTCGGCTGCCACCACCAGGTACGGGTCGTCGTCGTCGTGACGCACCACGTTGGCCGGCGGCACCACGCCACCGTCCTTGAGGTTGTCGGTGATGTCGAGCAGGCCGCAGATGAAGATGCGATAGCACGCCACGCCCTCGGCGGCGATTTCGTCACGGCTACCGCCCAGCGGCAGCCGGCGCGGCAGGAAGCCACCCTTGGCGCCGACCGGCACGATCACCGAGTTCTTCACCTGCTGGGCTTTGACCAGGCCCAGCACTTCGGTGCGGAAGTCTTCCTCGCGGTCCGACCAGCGCAGACCGCCGCGGGCGACATTGCCAAAGCGCAGGTGCACGCCCTCGACCCGTGGCGAATAGACGAAGATCTCGAACTTCGGCACAGGCTTGGGCAGCTCGGGAATCAGCTTGGGGTTGAACTTGAAGCTGAAGTACGACTTGTTCTGGCCGTTGCCATCCGGCTGGTAGAAGTTGGTGCGCAGGGTGGCCTTGATCAGGTCCAGGTACCGGCGCAGGATGCGGTCCTCGTTGAGCACCTGGACATCGTCCAGGGCGGTGAGGATCGCCTGCTCCAGGCGTTGCTGCTTGTCGTCCAGGTCTTCGCTGGTGAGCTTGCGCGCCAGGTAGAAGCGAGTCTTGAACAACCGGGTCAGCTCGCGGGCGATCTCGGTGTGGTTGTTCAGGGTGCTGGCGATGTAGCCAAGGTCGAAGCCCAGGCGGATCTGCTTCAGGTAACGGGCATAGGCACGCAGCAACGCCACGTCACGCCATGGCAGGCCGGCGGTGAGCACCAGACGGTTGAAGGCATCGTTCTCGGCGTCGCCCTTGACGATGTGGATGAAGGCATCCTGCAGGATGTCGTTGAGCTGCTGGATGTCCAGGTCCAGGCCTTCGCTATAGGTGAAGGCGAAGTCGTGGATCCAGAACTCGCGCCCGCTGGTGTGGCGCAGGCGGTATGGGAACTCGCCGAGTACGCGCAGGCCAAGGTTTTCCAGGATCGGCAGCACGTCCGACAGCGCCAGCGGGGTATCGGCATGGTACAGCTTGCAATGCAGCAGGCGGTCGCCCAGGCGGGTCAGCGGCTGGTAAAAACTCATCGCCAGCGGCTTGTGCTCGGACAGCGCCACCACGTGCTGCAGGTCGACCACCGCCGAATGCGCCGGGAAACGCTCGCGGTAGCCAGCCGGGAAGCCTTTGGGGAAGTCAGCCAGGATGTTGGTGCCCTGGGCTTCGCCGAAGTTCTCGATGACCAGCGCCGAGTAGTCGTCATGCCACGAGCGGCAGGCCTGGATCACTTCGTTTTCCAGTTGCTGCGGGTCGATGTCGATGCGGTTCTTCGGGTCGACCCGCAGAATAAGCTGCACGCGCGCCAACACCGATTCGGAGAAGAAGGTCCAGAACTCGCAATCGCTGGCCTTCAGGCGCTCCATCAGCACCTGCTGGATCTTCTGCCGCACTTCGGTGGAGTAGATCTCGCGCGGCACGTAGGCCAGGCAATAGCAGAAGCGCCCGTACGGGTCCTTGCGCAGGAACACGCGGATCTTGTTGCGTTCCTGGATCTGCACGATCGACATGACGGTGTTGAACAACTCGTCGATCGGGGTCTGGAACAGGTCGTCGCGTGGCAGCACTTCGAGCACCTGGGCCAGTTCCTTGCCCAGGTGCGCTTTCGGGTCGAAGCCGGAACGGCGTTCGACTTCGGCGACCTTCACGCGAATGTAAGGGATGGCATGCACGCTCTCGCCGTACACCGACGACGTGTACAGGCCCATGAAGCGGTGCTCCTTGATGACCTTGCCGTCGGCATCGAGCTGGCGGATCGACACGTAGTCCGGGTAGGCTGGGCGATGCACGCGGCTGGGCAGCGCGGCCTTGGCGAACGACAGCAGCAGCGGCTCGTTGAGGTAGGCCACGGCGTAGTCTTCGATGCGCAGTTCTTCCGCCGTCAGGCCCACCCGCAGGCGGCGCGGCAGGCCGAGGAACGACTGTTCGTCGTAGTCCATCTGGCCACCGTTGATGTCGGCCTGGACGGTGAATTCTTCGTAGCCGAGGAAGGTGAAGTGGTTATCCAGCAGCCATTCGAGGAAGGCCTTGACCTCGCCCTTTTCGTGCTGGGCCGGGCCATAGGCGGTGTTCTCCACTTCGGCGACGACTTCACGCAGCTTGGCTTTCATCGGTTCGAAATCAGCCACCGCCACACGCACTTCGGCCAGCACCTGCTCGATCTCGCGGGCCAGCACCGTCAGCTCGGCGGCATTGGCGCAGCGGTCGATCTCCAGGTACATCAGCGACTCGTGGCGCACGCCCTCGCCCTGGGTGCCCTTGGGCAGCAGTTCAAGCAGTTCGCCCTTGGCGCCCCGGCGCACGCTCAGCACCGTGGTCTGCAGGGTGTGGATGCTGTAGCCGCGGCGGTTGAGCTCGGTGCGCACCGAGTCGACCAGGAACGGCAAGTCGTGATGCAGCACTTCTACCACGGTGTGGGTCGACTGCCAGCCATTGCGCTCGTAATCGGGGTTGTACACCCGCACTTGCGGGTATTCGGGGTCGAAGCGCTCGATGATGCGCCACGCCGACAGGGTACAGCCGGCCAGGTCCGAAAGCCGGCGCTGGGTGAGTTCGTCCAGAGAGATGATGCCGAAGAACTGCTCGGCGAACAGCGCCACTTGTGGCAGGGACTGTTCGCTGATGTGCTGCGCCAGGGCCGCTTGCAGTTGATGCTGGAAGTCGGCTTTGCTGGCTGCGGTGAAGAACGCCATCTGTGGTACTCCGCTTGGGCTTTGTAATGGTTGAAGCGTCGCGCACGTCCGCCATGTTACGGATCAACGATAGCCAACCCATGGCAAGCCGGACGGTAAAAACCAGACGTTGAACGTGGCAGGCACGTCCAGGGCTCGCCGAAGCTTAACGACTGAGCGGTCATTGCCGCTTGCGAGGCTGCGACAATTTCGGTCAAGGGCTGGCAACTTTACGTTTATGGATGTGTGCAAGGCTGTCAGAATTCCCTTTCAATTCCCTTGACCCGAGTCGCCGTCATGCAAATTCAAACCTCCGTGCTGTTCGCCACCCCTTGCGATGACGAGGAAGACAACATGGCGACCCTGTGCTGCCACAGCGACAAGGGGCAGATGTTTCTGCTGACCCGTTACCCGGACGAAGACACCGTCGACCTGACCCTGGATGACGAGCCGTCGACACTGGATGGGCTGAAAGTGACCTTGAGTGCACAACGCCTGCTGATCGAAGTGGCGGCCGGGGATCGTGATGCGCTGAAAGGGGATGAGGCGCTGGAGATCGTGCTGACTTCGGCGGGGACCGACCTTGAGGAAGTGGCGCTGACCCTGAAAAACATCCTGGATGGCACCGGTACCTTCGTCAGCGAGCTCTGAGTATTCCTGTTCCGGCCTCTTCGCGGGCACGCCCGCTCCCACAGGGATTGTGCAAATTCTGAAACCTGCGCCGTACCTGTGGGAGCGGGCGTGCCCGCGAAAGGACCGGACCTGCTTACCGCTTCCTCCCAGGAAGCATTGACAGCCCTGCCCCATCACAGGCATTGTCTGACAACCTGATAACTAGGCAACCGTTTCCATGCTAGAGCTCCAGCGCCCCGACACCCTGGTAGACCGGGTCGTCAGCGCCATCCGCGCCGAGATCGACTCCGGCCGCCTGGCCGCCGAATCGCGCCTGCCCACCGAACAGCAACTGGCCGAACAGCTGAATGTCAGCCGCTCGGTGGTGCGCGAGGCGGTGGCGCAGCTCAAGGCCGACGGCGTGCTGATCGCCCGGCGCGGGCTCGGCTCCTACATCTCGCAAACACCCGCCGGTACCGTGTTCCGCTTCCCCGGCAGCAATGGCCGCAAGCCGGACCTGGTGCAGATGTTCGAAATGCGCCTGTGGATCGAAACCCAGGCCGCCGCCATCGCCGCCCGCCGCCGCGACGAGCAGGACCTGGCCCACATGGCCAAGGCCCTGCAGGAAATGCTCGACAAGCGCACTGACTTCGCCACCGCCTCGGCCGCCGACGTGGCCTTCCACCGAGCGATTGCCGAAGCCAGCAAGAACGATTACTTCGTGGCCTTCCACGACTTCCTCGGTGGCCAGCTGGCCAGTGCCAGGCGCACCGCCTGGGAAAACTCCGCTGCCCACTCGGTGGGTGGTTCGGCCGATGCCAATCGTGAACACCAGGCGCTGTACCAGGCCATAGCCGATGGCGACCGCCAGGCGGCCGCGGCCTGCGCCGAAGCGCACCTGCGTGCCTCGGCCAAGCGCCTGAAGATCGACCTCCCCGCCCTCGACTGACCCCGGAGAAACCGACGTGGCCTGACGCGGGCCTTTTTTACGCATTACTTAGTCTGACAACCTGATAAGCAGATCCACCGACAAGAACACCAAGGTACCCCTGCATGACTTATGACTACTGCATCATCGGCGGCGGCATCGTCGGCCTTGCCACCGCGATGGCCCTGCTCGAACAACGCCCGGGCGCATCCCTGCTGATCCTGGAGAAGGAAGCCAGCCTCGGCCGCCACCAGACCGGCCACAACAGCGGGGTGATCCATGCGGGCATCTACTATGCGCCTGGCAGCCTGAAGGCCGAACTGTGCAAGCGCGGCGCCCAGGCGACCAAGGACTTCTGCACCGAGCACGGCATTGCCTTCGAAGTCTGCGGCAAGCTGCTGGTGGCCTCCAATGACCTGGAAGTGCAACGCATGCAGGCGCTGTACGAGCGCTCGCAACTGAACGGCCTGAACGTCGAGCGACTGGGTGCGGCCGCACTGGCCGAACGTGAGCCGAACATCGTCGGCAAGGGCGCGCTGTTCCTCGATGCCACCGGCATCGTCGACTACACCCAGGTGTGCAACGCCATGGCCAAGGTGATCCGCCAGGCTGGCGGCGAAGTGCACCTGTCCACCCGCGTGCGTGCCATCCAGGAGCATGCCGACCATGTCGCCGTCGGCACCGACAGCCACACCTGGCGCGCCCGCCAGCTGGTGGCCTGCGCCGGCCTGCAGTCCGACCGCCTGGCGCGCCTGGCCGGGGTGAAGATCGACCACCAGATCATCCCCTTCCGCGGTGAGTACTACCGCCTGCCGGCCGGCAAGAACCAGATCGTCAACCACCTGATCTACCCGATCCCCGACCCGGAGCTGCCATTCCTCGGCGTGCACCTGACGCGCATGATCGACGGCAGCGTCACCGTCGGCCCGAACGCCGTGCTCGGCTTCGGTCGCGAAAACTACCGCAAGTTTTCGCTCAACTGGCGCGACGTCGCCGAGTACGCCAGCTTCCCAGGCTTCTGGAAAACCCTCTGGAACAACCTCGGCTCCGGCACCACCGAGATGAAGAACTCGCTGTTCAAGCGCGGCTACCTGGAACAGTGCCGCAAGTACTGCCCGTCGCTGCAAGTGGAAGACCTGCTGCCCTACGAGGCGGGTATTCGCGCCCAGGCGGTGATGCGCGACGGCACCTTGGTGCATGACTTCCTGTTCGCCGAGACCCCGCGCATGGTGCATGTCTGCAATGCCCCGTCGCCGGCTGCCACCTCGGCCATTCCGATCGGCCAGATGATCGCCGCGAAGATCCTCAAGGCCCGCTGAAATCTGCTTCACCCACAACTACAAAGACAATAAGGAACCCCCCATGTCGGTACATGAGGCGGCCCCGGCCGCGCACGAGACCCCGCAACAGCAACGCAAGCGCCTGCGCAAGGTGGCGGCGGCGACCATCTTCGGCTCGATGCTGGAGTGGTACGACTTCTACCTCTACGCGACGATGGCCGCGATCGTGTTTTCGAAGATCTTCTTTGATGCCAGCAACCCGGCGGTGGCCTCGCTGCTGGCCTTCTCCACCTTCGCCATCGGCTTCATTGCCCGCCCCTTCGGCGGCATTCTGTTCGGCTACCTGGGCGACCGTTTCGGGCGCAAGCATGTGCTGGTGATCACCTTTTGCATGATGGGCGTGTGCACGGCGCTGATCGGGCTGATCCCAAGCTACGCCAGCATCGGCATCTGGGCACCGATCCTGCTGGTGGTGATCCGCATCATCCAGGGCCTGGGCGCGGGTGCCGAGCTGTCCGGCGCGGCGGTGACCTCCTATGAACATGCCAGCGAAGGCAAGCGCGGCAGCCAGGGCGCCTGGCCGGCGCTGGGGCTGAACCTGGGGCTGCTGCTGTCGTCGCTGACGGTGTACCTGCTGACCATGAACGGTAACGAATTCCTCCTGGCCGGCGGCTGGCGCATCCCGTTCATCGCCAGCATCGCCCTGGTGGCGATCGGCCTGTGGGTGCGCAAGAGCATCCCGGAGACACCGGACTTCAAGGAGCTGGACAAGGCCGACAGCAGCAAGCCACAGGTGTCGCCATTGAAACTGCTGTTCAGGAACGACCTCAAGGGCCTGGCCGTGGTGTTCTTCGTGGCCATCGGCTACAACGCCCTGAGCTACATCTTCAAGACCTTCTCGCTGGCCTACCTGACCCAGTTCAAGGGCGTGGAGGCGCATGTCACCTCGCTGTCGGTGACCATCGCCAGCCTCGTGGCGATATTCGCCGTGCCGTTCTTCGGCTGGCTGTGCGACCGCTGGAGCAGCAAGACCGTGCTGATGCTAGGCGGGGTCCTGTCGGCAGTGTTCGCCTACCCGTTCCTGCAGCTGCTGGGCACCGGTGAGCCCACCCAGATCTACATCGCCATCGCGATCGGCACCGGCATCCTCGCGCCGATGATGTTCGCCCCGCAAGGTTCGTTCCTCAGCCGCCAGTTCCCGACCCAAACGCGCGCCTCGGGCTTCGGTACAGGCCGTGAGATCGGCACGGCGGTGGCCGGTGGCCTGGCACCGCTGGGCGGCCTGGCCCTGGTGGCCGGCTCGGCGACCCATTCCACCGATGGTGTAGCGCTGATCCTGGCAATCGCCGGGGTGCTGGTCGTAGTGTTCGCCCTGTGCGACCAGGGGCGCAAGCACTCCGCCTCGAAGAACTGAGCCGATAAGCGTGCGGGCGCGCCCTGCAGCGACTGTGGCAGCGATAAAAATCCCGCCCTTCATTGGTCGGCGCCCCCCTGGATAGATTAAAGTATCAGCCCCTGCCAGGTCGTCCGCGACCTGGCGCAAACCCAGGAACCGCCACCGATGGAACACCGTGAAGCGCTGATCGCGCTGCGCACCTTTCTTTCCTCCCAGATCCTAGGCCAGGAGAAGCTGGTCGAGCGGCTGTTGATCGTGCTGTTGGCCGACGGCCACATGCTGGTCGAAGGGGCCCCGGGTCTGGCCAAGACCAAGGCCATCAAAGAGCTGGCCGAAGGCATCGAGGCGCAGTTCCATCGCATCCAGTTCACCCCCGACCTGCTCCCCGCCGACATCACCGGCACCGAGATCTATCGCCCGGAAACCGGCAGCTTCGTGTTCCAGCAGGGGCCGATCTTCCATAACCTGGTGCTGGCCGATGAAATCAACCGTGCCCCGGCCAAGGTGCAGTCGGCGCTGCTCGAAGCCATGGCCGAACGCCAGGTCAGCGTGGGCCGCAGCACCTACGACCTGTCGCCGCTGTTCCTGGTGATGGCCACACAGAACCCGATTGAGCAGGAAGGCACCTACCCGCTGCCCGAAGCCCAGCTCGACCGCTTCCTGATGCACGTGAAGATCGGCTTCCCCGATGCCGCCGTAGAGCGCCGTATCCTCGCCCAGGCCCGTGGCGAAGCACTGGGCGGCGAAGTGAAGCCCGAGCGTCGGGTCAGCCAGCAGGCAATCTTTGCCGCACGCAAGGAAATCCTCGGCCTGTACATGGCCGACGCCGTGGAGGAATACCTGGTGCAACTGGTGATGGCTACCCGCACCCCGGCCAAGTTCGATGCCGAGTTGGCCGACTGGATCGCCTACGGTGCCAGCCCGCGCGGCTCGATCGCGCTTGACCGCTGCGCCCGTGCCCATGCCTGGCTGGCCGGGCGCGACTTCGTCAGCCCCGAGGACATCCAGGCGGTGCTGTTCGATGTGCTGCGCCACCGCATCATCCTGTCGTTCGAAGCCGAAGCCGCAGGGATCGATCAGGACCGCGTGGTCCAGCGCATCCTCGACGTCGTGGCCGTCGCCTGACCCATGCCCACCGCGCTGCAGGCCGAACCCGGCATCCGCATCGGCCTCGCCGAACTGATCGACATGCGCCACCGCGTGCGCGAGATCCAGCTGTTTTCCCGCCCTGGCCAGCGCAGCCCGCTGGTCGGCCTGCACCATTCCAAACTGCGCGGGCGGGGCGTGGACTTCGACCAGGTGCGCGTGTACCAGGCCGGTGACGATGTACGCAACATCGACTGGCGCGTCACCGCACGCACCCAGGAACCGCACACCAAGCTGTTCCACGAAGAACGCGAACGGCCGATTTTCATCCTCGTCGAGCAGAGCCAGCGCCTGTTCTTCGGCTCGGGACTGATGTTCAAGTCGGTGCTCGCAGCCGAAGCTGCCGCGCTGTTCGGCTGGGCCGCGCTGGGCCACAACGACCGTATCGGCGGGCTGGTGTTCGGCGATAACGAGCACCACGAGATCAAACCCCGGCGCAGCAAGCAGAGCCTGCTGCAGTTGCTCAACCGCCTGGCCAAGGTCAACCAGGCCCTGCACACCGAAGCCGCGCCCCAGGCCGACAGCCTTGGCTTGGCCCTGCGCCGCGCCCGTGAGGTGTTGCGCCCTGGCAGCCTGGCCATTGTCATCTGCGACGAACGCTCGCTCAGCGCCCAGGCCGAGCAACACCTGGCCATGCTCTCGCGCCATTGCGACCTGCTGCTGATGCCGGTGTCCGACCCGCTCGACCACGCCCTGCCCGCCGCCGGCCTGCTGCGCTTCGCCCAACGCGGCGCGCAGCTGGAGCTTGACACCCTGGACGCCAACCTGCGCCAGGCTTACCGTCACCAGGCCGAAGCTCGCATCGAGCGCTGGGAGCTGATGGCTCAGAAGCTGCGCGTGCTGCTGATGCCGCTGAGCACCCAGAGCGAGATGATCGAACAACTGCGCGAATACCTGAACGCCCAGCGCCCCGGGAGTGGCCAGTGAACCCGCTGGACCAGCTGCAACCGCTGATCGCACCGCCAGCGATCGGCCTGTGGCCGCCGGCACCGGGCTGGTGGCTGTTGCTTGCGCTGTTGCCGCTGCTGGTCTGGGGCTTGTGGCGGTTGCGCCGCTGGCGGCCGGGCAAGCGCCCGGTGGTACGCGCCGAGTTGCCGCTCGACCCGGTGCGCCTGGAAGCGCTGGCCGAACTCGCCCGCCTGCCGCGCCCCTACGACGGCGCACCGGCCGGCGCCTGGCTGCAGCAGATCAACGCCCTGCTCAAGCGCCTGTGCCGCAACCACTACCCCGGTGCCAACAGCCATACCTTGAACGGCCGCCAGTGGCTGGCCTTTCTCGACAACCGCTGCCCGGCCGCCGGCCTGACCCGCTGGATGGTGCTGGTCGAAGGCGCCTACAAGCCCGAGTGCAAGCTCGACGACAAGGCTATCGTCGGGCTCAGCCAGGCGGTCGAAACCTGGATTCGCAAACATGTTTGAGCTGGCCTGGCCGTGGATCTTCGTGTTGCTGCCGCTACCGTGGCTGGCGCGCCTTTTGCTGCCCGCCGCCGACAGCGGCGAGCCGGTGCTCAAGGTCGGTTTCCTCGACGAACTGGAGGGCCTGGCCGGGCGCCGCGCACGGCTGAACCTGCCGACCCTGCGCCAACAGGCACCGTATGTGGTGATCTGGCTGTTGCTGCTGCTGGCCGCCGCGCGCCCGCAATGGCTTGGCGAGCCGGTGCCGGTGGCCTCCAGTGGCCGCGACCTGCTGGTGGCAGTGGATGTCTCGGGCTCGATGGACTTCCCCGACATGCAGTGGAAAGACGAAGACATCAGCCGCCTCGACCTGGTCAAGGCACTGCTCGGCGACTTCCTGCAAGACCGCGAAGGCGACCGTGTCGGCTTGATCCTGTTTGGCAGCCAGGCTTACCTGCAAGCCCCGCTGACCTTCGACCGGCGCACCGTGCGCACCTTCCTCGACGAGGCGCAGATCGGCATCGCCGGCAAGAACACCGCCATCGGCGACGCCATCGGCCTGGCGGTCAAGCGCCTGCGCCAGCGCCCGGCGCAAAGCCGGGTACTGGTGCTGGTCACCGATGGTGCCAACAACGGCGGGCAGATCCACCCACTGACAGCCGCCCGCCTGGCTGCCCAGGAAGACGTGCGCATCTATACCATTGGTATCGGCGCCAACCCCGAGGCCAGCGGTACCCCCGGCCTGCTCGGCCTGAACCCGAGCCTGGACCTCGACGAAGCGTCACTCAGGGAGATTGCCGAAATCACCCACGGCGCCTACTTCCGCGCCCATGACGGCGCTGAGCTGAACGCCATCGGCGATACCCTCGACCAGCTTGAACCGGTGGCCCAGCAGCCAACCCAAGCGCGTACGGCCAAAGCCCTGTATGCCTGGCCGCTGGCCTTGGCCCTGCTGCTCAGCGTGTTGCTGGTGGTGGCAGTGCAATGGCCCGACAACCTGCTGCACAAGGTGCTGCGCAGACCCCGCTTCCTGCAACCCCATCCGGAATGGCGCCAGCGCCTGAAACGCCTGCGCCTGAGGAAACGGCGATGATCGATCTCTGGCCACAATGGTTGCGCCCGCTCTGGCTGCTGGTCGTGCCCCTGCTCGGCTGGCTGCTGTTCAAGCTCTGGCACCGGCGCAAACGTGCCGGGCGCTGGCAGATGATCCTGCCGCCAGCGTTCCACCCGGTGCTGCTCGGCGGTGGCAGCGGCAGCAACAGCAAGCTGCCCTGGGTGGCCCTGGGCCTGGCCTGGTTGCTGGTGGTGCTGGCCCTGCTCGGGCCGAGCTGGCAGCGCCTGGAAGAAACCCGCCAGCGCCCCGCCGACCCGCTGGTGATCCTGCTCGAACTGACCCCGCAGATGCTGGCCGAGGATGTTACGCCCAACCGCCTGGAACAGGCGCGACGCAAGATCCTCGACTTGCTCGAACACCGCAACGACAGCCAGACCGCGCTGATCGTCTACGCCGGCAGTGCGCACACGCTGGTGCCGCTGTCGGATGACCTCGGCACCACGCGCAACCTGCTGGAAGCCATCGACCCATCGATCATGCCCAAACCGGGCCAACGCGCCGACCTGGCCGTGCAAAAAGGCCTGGCCCTGCTGGCGCAGAGCGGCCTCGGCCAGGGCCGTCTGCTGCTGGTCGGCTCGGCGCTGAGCGCAGCGGAGCGCCAGGGCATCAGCCAGGCCCTCGGCCGCCAGGGCCCGAGCCTGCTGATGCTTGGCATCGGCACCGGCGACGGCGCGCCAGTGCGCCAGGCCAATGGCGAATACCTCAAGGATGACCAGGGGGGCATCCTCCTGCCACGGCTCGACAGTGCCAGCCTCAAGGCCTTCATCAGCGGCACCGGCGGGCGCTACCGCCATGCCCGCATCGACGACCTCGACCTGCGCGGCCTTGGCCTGTTCGACAACCCGCGCCGCCTGCACGATGCCGGCCAGACCCTGCAGCTGGACAGCTGGGCCGACCAGGGCTACTGGCTGTTGCTGCCATTGTTGTTGCTGGCCGCTTGTGCCGGGCGCCGCGGCTGGCTGTTCTGCCTGCCGCTGCTGCTGGCCCTGCCACAACCGAGCCAGGCCTTCGAGTTCAACGACCTGTGGCTGCGCCCCGATCAACAGGGCCAGATGCTGTTGGGCAAGCAGCGCCCGGCAGACGCCGCCCGGCATTTCCAGGACCCGCAATGGCGCGGCATGGCGCTGTACCAGGCCGGCGACTACGCCGCTGCCGCCGAAGCCTTCGCCCAGGGCGACAGCGCCGCAGCCCACTACAATCGAGGCAATGCCCTGGCCCGTAGCGGCGAGCTGGAAGCCGCCCTGGATGCCTACGAACAGGCCCTGGAGCGCCAGCCCGACCTGCAGCCGGCACTGGCCAACCAGGCGCTGGTGCAACAGTTGCTGCAGCAACGCGAGGCCCAGGCCGAGGAACAACCGGCCGAGAGCGACGCCCAAGGCACTCCGGGCAGCGAAACCGAAGGCAACAGCAGTTCGGCCAGCAGCCCTGCCCAGGGCACGCCTGCGAGCGAAGAACAGGCCAGCGCCGAACAACCCGGTGAAGGCAGCAACAACAGCCAGGCGGCGCCTGGCAACCAGGGCGGCGATGACGACAGCATCACCCAGCCGCCGCAGCGCCCGGTATCGACCAGCCTCGATGCCGAGCAGCGTCAGGCTCTGGAACAATGGCTGCGCGAGATCCCCGACAACCCGGCGGAGCTGTTGCGGCGCAAATTCTGGTATGAACAGCAATTGCATCAGGAAAACACACGATGAGTCGCTTCGGCGTCTTTGTTCTTGGCCTGTTGTGGGCCATCATGGCCCAGGCCCTACCCACGCTGCAGGCCAGCGTCGACCGCACGCGCCTGGAGGCCGGCGAAACCCTCGAACTGACCCTCGAAAGCCAGGACGTGACCCAGTTCGGCAAGCCTGATTTGCGTGCCTTGGAAGGCGACTTCGAAGTGCGCGGCACGCGCCAGTTGAACAGCTTGCACACCCTCGACGGCGAAACCCGCGCCAGCACCCGCTGGATCATTACCCTGCTGCCCCGGCGCAGCGGCAGCCTGCGTATTCCCGAACTGCAACTGGGCCAGTCGCACAGCCAGGCCATCGACCTGCAAGTGCTGCAGGCCGACAGCAGCCGCCCGGAAGTCGCCTCGCAAGTCTTCGTCGAAGCCACCCTGGACAGCAACGAGGTGTACGTCCAGGCACAGGCCGTGCTGACCCTGCGCATCTACCACTCGGTGTCGCTGTACGACGACAGCAGCCTGAGCCCACTGCAGCTGGAGAATGCCAAGGTCGAGCCGCTGGGTGAGTCGCGCACTTACGAGAAGGAAATCAACGGTGTGCGCCACGGGGTGATCGAAACCCGCTACGCGGTGTACCCGCAGCAGAGCGGCGACCTGGACATCCCGCCGCTGACCTTCACTGCCACCGCCGCCGACAACAGCCAGCAACCTGCCAGCACCGCCCGGGTCGGCCGCCAGGTGCAGGTCAGTTCGCTGCCGCTACGCCTGGCAGTACGCCCCATCCCCGCTGCCTGGCCGGCCAACGTGCCCTGGCTGCCGGCGCGAGGCCTGAGCCTGGAAGAACACTGGAATCCAGACCCGGCGAGCCAGCAACCTCAGATTGGCGACTCATTGACGCGCAGCATCACCCTGCGCGCCGAAGGCCTGTCGAGCACCCAGCTGCCACAACTGCCCGCCACCGAGATCGTCGGCCTGCGCCGCTACCCGGATCAGCCGGTGCTGCGCAACGAGATCAACGAACGCGGCATGACTGCCAACCGCGAAGAGCGTGAAGCGCTGGTGCCGACCCACAGCGGCAAGCTGGCCCTGCCGGCCGTGGAAGTCACTTGGTGGAACACCCGCGAAGACCATCTGGAGCAGAGCAGCCTGCCGGCGCGCATGCTGGATGTGTTAGACAACCCGGCGCTGAGCGCCGACTCCCCGGTTGGCGACCTTGGCGGTGCGAATCAGCTGCTGTGGCCCTGGCAGCTCGCCACCCTGCTGTTCGCCCTGACCACTGTGCTCGGTTTCGCCCTGTGGTGGCGCGCCCGCTCGCAACCAGCGGTGTTGCGTGCTGCGCAGAACGGGCCGAGCCCGCGTACTTTGCTGGATGACCTCAAGCGCGCATGCCAGGCCAACGACCCACAGGCTACCCGCCAGGCGCTCGATGCCTGGGCGCGGCAGCAGCCGGAGACCCTGGCTGAGATGGCGGCGCGGTTCGTGCCGTTGTCGGATGCGCTGGACGGGTTGAACGGGGCGCTTTATAGCGAGAGTGGGCAGTATTGGCAGGGGGAGGATCTGTGGCGGGCGATCGGCACGATTCCGCCGGCGGAGCAGGTATTGTTGCCTGCGGGCGAGAGTGGGAGTTTGCCGCCGCTTTATCCGAAGTGAGGGTTTGGGTTTGGAAGTCATGCCTTGGGATCTTCAGCGCTCTTGAGATCGAGCGCCGCCCGCGCGGCGCTCGATCTCACAGGCGCTGAGTCTCTCCCGCCAGGCACCTCTAAGCCCTTTCGCGCGCTACAAAGCCTTCAAATGAAACGCAAGCCCTCGAACGGGTTCCAGCCTTGCTTGCCCGTGGTCTGCTTCAGGTAATAAGCATAGTTGGTGAGAATCCCGTACATCACGTTGAACGCCACGTTGATGCCAGTATCCAGCGCCTTCGGCATGACGATGCCAGTCACATTCTGGAAAATCTCGATCACCAAGGTGATCGCCACAATGATCCCCAGCAGGGACAAGTTCTTTTTCCACAGACCCAGCACAAACAAGTAGATAGGGCCGAAGAAGAAGGCGATGAAGTTCATTCCGATCAGCAGCCTTTTGCCGAAGGGCGCAGCTTTCAGGGCGGCCTTGTAGGCGGCGCTGCTCGGGCTGCCGTGCTGATCGAAGAAAGCGAAACGCTCCTGCCATTTCGGCTTGAGGTTGCCAGTGCTGGATTGGGTTTGCGGGATGCCTTCCATGGGGAGCTCCGTGATGATCGTCCGTGGGTGTGAATGGCCTGGAATTTGGCCGGTTCCGAGGCTAGTTCAAGATTGGTTCAAGGGCAAGCCTGCAACTCGGGTAGCGTGAGAGCCAAGTCACGAAACGGCCGTAACACGATGAACAGTTCAAACCACTGACTCTCCCGCTCGAAGTTGTGCAGCCGTTTGGACAGGCGAAGCGGGGTCACTCCCTACCGACTTAGCGACATGGACAATGCGCAACACTGGCAGTAAAGGATTATCAAAGTTGCCGAGCGCATCCATCATGGGCGTCTCAGTGTCTCGCGAACTGTCAAACTCCAATTTTTTTCTTTTGGGTAAGTGATTGTATTTGGTCTTCGCCAAGTCTTGAGCGATGGTTAGTTGCTGCTCGTACAAAGGCAAGGCACGATAACCGTTGCCCAAGAGGTAACTTGCCAACTCAACGACCAGCCGTTCACCATTGAAACCAAGTGCAGTCTTTTTGCCGGGTCGTGCGCAGTACCCGTACACCGTATAGACCTGTGCCAGGTTTGCCGTCGCCTCGCATCATGCGGCTGAGATAGGTAAATTGCCCAAGCACAATTTTTCAGCCATCAACAACAGCAAGGCAACTGACAAAAATGCCAGGCGAGCGCTGTTGCAGAACAATGACCGCATCACGGTTGCCAGTTGTTCATCGGCCTATCCGCACTGCCATGCACCCCGACGCAAGCTTGAGTTACCATACCGCCCTTGCGCAACGCCCACCTCCCAAGCCAAGCCCCGGCTTGCTGACTCGACACCAACAGGTCATCCATGCGTCTGTTTCACACCTCCGACTGGCATCTGGGCCAAAGCCTGCACGGCCAGGAACGCGACTTCGAACACGCTTGCTTCCTCGACTGGCTGCTCGGCCAGCTGCGCCTGCGCCAGCCAGACGCGCTGCTGATCGCTGGCGACATCTTCGACACGGTCAACCCGCCGGTCAAAGCCCAGGAGCGGCTTTACGACTTCATCGTCCAGGCCCACGAGCAGCAACCGAAGCTGGACATCGTGATGATCGCCGGCAACCACGACTCCGGCTCGCGTATCGAATTGCCGGCGGCACTCATGCGCCGCCTGCGCACCCACGCGCTGGGCCGGGTGCATTGGCTCGACGAAGGCCAACTGGACGCCGAGCGCCTGCTGATCCCGCTGACCAATGGCCGTGGCAAGGTCGCTGCCTGGTGCCTGGCCCTGCCCTTCCTGCGCCCGGCCGAAGTGACCGGCCCGCAGCTGGGCGACGACTACCTGCAAGGCATCACCCAGGTGCACCAGCAACTGATTGGCGCGGCGCAGAAGAAACGCAAGAAGGACCAGGCGCTGATCGCCATCAGCCACGCCCACATGGCCGGTGGCGCGGTGTCCGAAGACTCCGAGCGCAGCCTGATCATCGGCAATGCCGAGGCACTGCCAGCCAAGCTGTTCGACAAGTCGATCAGCTACGTGGCGCTCGGCCACCTGCACAAGCCGCAGAAGGTCAACCGCGAAAACCGCATCCGCTACAGCGGCTCGCCGATCCCGCTGTCGTTCGCCGAAATCAACTACCCGCACCAGGTACTGGAAGTCGAACTCGAGGGCAGCGAGCTGGTCAGCGTCGAGCCGCGCCCGGTGCCGCGTGCGGTGGCCCTGCAGCGGGTCGGCCCGGCGCCGCTCGGCGAACTGCTCGAACAACTGGCCGAGCTGCCGGTGATCGACCTGCTCGAAGACCCCAACCGTCAGCCTTGGCTGGAGGTGCGGGTGGTTCTCGACGAGCCGCAACCCGACCTGCGCCAGCAGATCGAAACCGCGCTTCAGGGCAAGGCCGTACGGTTGATCCGCATCAGCGCCGAATACGCCGGCCGCACCAACAGCGAAGACGACGACCTGCAATTCGTCGAGTTGGCGCAGATGACCCCACAGGACCTGTTCAGCCGCGCCTGGGAACAGGCCTACGGCAACCCCGTCGACGAGCAGGCCCTGGCCGATTTCGCCCTGCTGCTGCAGGACGTCCAGCTGGAAGAGGAACAGCCATGAAGATTCTCGCCATCCGCCTGAAGAACCTGGCATCCCTGGTCGGCCCGGTCGATATCGACTTCACCGCCGAGCCCCTGGCCAGCGCCGGCCTGTTCGCCATCACCGGGCCTACCGGCGCCGGCAAGAGCACCCTGCTCGATGCCCTGTGCCTGGCCTTGTTCGGTACCGTGCCGCGCCTGAGCGACATCGCCCGCGAAGCCAAGGTGCCGGATGCCGACGGTGAAATCCCCACGTCCGACCCGCGCAACCTGCTGCGCCGGGGCACCGGCAGCGGCTTTGCTGAAGTCGACTTCGTCGGCATCGACGGCCACCGCTACCGCGCCCGCTGGGAAGCCAACCGCGCCCGCGACAAGGCCAACGGCAAGCTGCAGTTGAGCCGCCAGAGCCTGTATGACCTGGACAGCGAACAGCTGCTGGGCAGCGGCAAGAACGAATACAAGCAACTGATCGAAGCCCGCCTGGGCCTGAATTTCGAGCAGTTCACCCGCGCGGTGATGCTGGCACAAAGTGAGTTCGGCGCCTTCCTCAAGGCCGACGACAAAGAACGCAGCGAGCTACTGGAAAAGCTCACCAACACCGCCATCTATACCCGCCTCGGCCAACGTGCCTTCAGCAAGGCGCGGGAAGCTGCAGACACCTACAACGCCCTCAAGGAGCGTGCCAGCCACCTCCTGCCGATGGCCGCAGAGGCCCGCGCCGAACTCGACCAGCGCCTGGAACAGGCATTGCAGCAGTTCAAGGCCGACCAGGCCGGCGAGCGCCAACTCGAGCAGCAACGCAACTGGTTCAATGAACAACGTCAGCTGCAGGCCCAGCACGGCGAAGCCAGCGCCACCCTTCAAGCAGCCGAACAAGACTGGCAACAGCTGGCTGAGCAACGCCTCGACCTGCAACGCCTGGAGCGCCTGGCGCCGCAGCGCCACCAGTTCCACCGGCAGCAGACGCTCGGCGCGCAACTGGCACCACTGGTGGCACAAATAGCCGAGCAACAGCGCCAGCAAACCGAATTGCAAAGGCGCACCGTGGAGCTGGAACACGCATCGCTGGCGTCTCAGGAGGCCCTGGCACAACGCCAGGCCTTGCACAGCGAAAATGCCCCGCGCCTGCGCCAGGCCTTCGCAGCCCAGGACCACCTGATACGTCTTGACCAGGAACTGGCGGGGCAGCGTAGCGCCTGCGAGCTGGCCACCCAGCAGCTTGCCGAAGGCCAGCAGCAACTGCAGCAAATGGAAGCAAACCAGCAGCGCAGCCAGCAGCAACTGGCCCAGATCGACAGCGCCCTGGCCGACAGCCAGCATTTGGCCGGCCTGGCCAATGCCTGGCAGGCCTACCTGCCACAACTCAAGCAGGTGATGCTGATCGGTGGCCGCCTGGCCAAGGGCCGGGAAGAGCTGCCTGGCCTGCAGGCCCAGGCCAGCCAGGCCAATGTTCAATTGCAGGCCCTGCGCGAGCACTTCGAGCTGCTGTTCCGCGAAGCCAAGGCCGAACCACAGGCCCTGGCCGAACAGATCGACCTGCTCGGCAACATGCTGCAGGACAACCGCAAGCAGCAACGCGCCGTCGAAGAACTTTCGCGCCTGCACGGCCGTGAACAGGAACTGCGCCAGCAGCTCGATGCCCTGCGTGAGCGTCAGCAGCAGGCCATGCAGCAACGCCAGCAACTGATCGGCGAAGGCACTGCGGCCAAGGCCGAGCAGGAAGCTGCCGAACAGGCGCTCAACCTCACTCGGCAGTTGCTGGAGCGCCAGCGCCTGGCGCGCACTAACAGCGTCGAAGAGCTGCGCGCCCAGTTGCGCGACGGCGAGCCCTGCCCGGTATGTGGCAGTGCCGAACACCCGTTCCATCAACCCGAGGCCCTGCTGCAAAGCCTCGGTCGCCATGACCATGCTGAAGAAGCAACCGCGCAGAAACAGGTCGAAACCCTCAACGGCAAGCTGGTCGACCTGCGCACCCAGCTGGGCGTGGTCAACGCTCAGCTCAAGGACCATCAACAGCAACAGCAGCAACTTGCCGAACAGGTACAACCGCTGGTGGCCCAGCTGCAGTCGCACAGCCTCTGGCCCGCCCTCGCCCCGCAGGACGACAAGGCCCGCAGCGCCTGGCTCGACAGCCAGCTGCGGCGCCTGGACGAAGAGATCGGCAAGGACGAGAAGCGCCAGAGTGCCCTGCTTGCCCTGCAAAAGGATGCCGCGCGCCTCAACCAGCAACTGCAGGCGGCGCAGGAGGCCCAACAGCAGGCCCAGCGCCATCTCGACCAGCAGCACCAGGCCTTGGCCAGCGATGAACAACAGCTTAGGCAGGGCCTGGACGGCCTGGCCAACGTGCTGCCGGGTGATGTGCTCAAAGCCCTCGGCGATGATCCGGCCAACGCTTTCCTGGCCCTCGACCAGCAAATCGCCCAGCGGCTGCAGCAACTGGAGCAGCGCAAGGACGAGCAGGAAGAACTGCAGGCACGCCAGGTGCAACTGGACAAGCTGCGCGATCAGCAGCAAGCCCGCGAGCAAACCCTGGCACACGTGCAGCAGCAGCTCGCCGCCCTCGAAAGCCAACGTCAGCAGGCCCAGGCCGCGCTGGCCGAGCTGCTCGGTGAGCAGGCCAGCGCCGAAGCCTGGCACCAGCACATGGACAGCCAGCTGGAGCAGGCCCGTGCCATCGATGCGCAAACCGCCCAGCACCTGCAGGATCTGCGCACCCAGGGCGTGCAGCTGGCCAGTGAAATCAAGGCCAATACCCAGCAACAGCAGGTACTGGAAAGCGAGTACCAGCAGCTGCAGGGCGACATCGCCCAGTGGCGTGCCGAGCATCCAGAGCTGGACGACGCCGGGCTGGATCGCCTGTTGGCTATCGACGACGCCCAGTTGGGCGAGCTGCGCCAGCGCCTGCAACTTGCCGAGAAGGCCGTCGAGCAGAGCCGTGTGCTGCTCCAGGAGCGCGACCAGCGCCTGCAGCAACACGCCGCGCAGATGACCGTCGAATCGTCGGCCGAAGACCTTGAGCAAGCGCTGGGCGAACTGCGCGAGCGCTTGGCCGGCCATGAGCAGCAATGCGCCGAATTGCGCGCGCAGCAGGCCGACGATCAGCGTCGCCAGCAGGCGAGCCAGGCGTTGGCCGGGGAAATCGAGCAGGCCCACCAGCAATGGCAGCGCTGGGCGCGGCTGAACGCGCTGATCGGCTCGGCCTCGGGCGACGTGTTCCGCAAGATCGCCCAAGGCTACAACCTCGACCTGCTGCTACATCACGCCAACGCCCAGCTGCGCCAGCTGGCGCGCCGCTATCGCCTCAAGCGCGGTGGCAGCGCCCTGGGCCTGCTGGTGCTGGACACCGAGATGGGCGACGAGCTGCGCTCGGTGCACTCGCTGTCTGGCGGTGAAACGTTCCTGGTCTCGCTGGCCCTGGCCCTGGGCCTGGCATCGATGGCCTCGAGCACCCTGCGCATCGAGTCGCTGTTCATCGACGAAGGGTTCGGCAGCCTCGACCCTGAGTCGCTGCAACTGGCGATGGACGCCCTCGACGGCCTGCAGGCGCAAGGCCGCAAGGTCGCGGTGATCTCTCACGTGCAGGAGATGCACGAGCGCATTCCGGTGCAGATCCAGGTGCGCCGCCAGGGCAATGGCCTGAGCGACGTGGAGGTGTGCGGGTGATCCTCTACTCGTTCCGCCGCTGCCCGTGGGCGATGCGTGCGCGCCTGGCGCTGCGCTATGCCGGCTGCGCGGTAGAGATTGTCGAGGTGGCGATGAAGAACAAGCCGGCAGAACTGCTGGCCTTGTCACCCAAGGGCACGGTGCCGGTACTGGATACCGGCGCCGCGGTACTGGAAGAGAGCCTCGACATCATGCGCTGGGCGCTCGAGCAACACGACCCACAGGATTGGCGCCTGCACGCCGACCCGGCCGCCGCACAGCATGCCGAGGTACTGATTGCCCGCAATGACAGCACGTTCAAGGCGCAGGTGAACCTGTACAAGTACGCCGAGCGCTACCCTGAGTATTCCCGCCAGCACTATCGCCAGCAGGCCGAAGCCTGGCTGGCGGAGCTGGAACAATTGCTCGAAGGCCGGCCGTACCTCCTGGCCGCTCACCCGAGCCTGGCCGATGCCGCCCTGTTGCCCCTGATGCGCCAGTTTGCCGGGGTCGAACCGCAGTGGTTCGCCGAGGCGGCTTATCCGCAAGTGCGGAGCTGGCTGGAGGGGTGGTTGGCTTCGGAGCTCTTCAACTCGGTCATGGCTCGCTAAAGCGCTTCAGGCTGCAACTCGGTCTCTGTGGGAGCGGGCTCGCCCGCGAACACCGGCAACGCCGGTGCCACACACCGCGGTGTCTGCTTCGCGGGCATGCCCGCTCCCACAGTGACCGTGCAAGGCCTCAATCAGTGGCTGTGCTTGCCACTCAAGGCCGCATGAAAGTTGGCGCTCTGGCGCAGGTACTGCTCGGTGTAGCTGTGGGTGGACGTGGCCTTGCGGGTATCGGCATGGGCATGGGCCGGCAGCACGACGGAAGCGGAGATGGCAGATGCGGCAATCACAGGGAAGAGATTGAAGTTCATGGTGGCTGACCTCGACAGATGTGGTTTGACGTTCAGCCGCTTGGGCCTTGGGTCAAACTTACGCCGCTGAGGTCGCCCGCAGAAATTCATTGCGCTGGTAAGGGTTATCACCGCTATCGATAGTCAATCGATGAACTTGAGATCCGAAGGCGCATCCTGCTTGAAGTTCTGCACCGTCTCGCCAAGCTTGCCGCTGCGCGGGTCGCGGCGCATGACCACGATCTGGTTGCTCTTCTGGTTGGCCACCAGCAGGAAGTTGTCGCTCGGGTCCAGGGCGAACTCCCGCGGGTGGTCGCCTTCCACCGAACGGCGCTGCAGGAAGGTCAGCTGGCCATCGTCCTTACCCACGCTGAACACCACGATCTCGTTCGCCGTGCCGCGGTTGCTGACATACAGGAAGCGCCCGTCCGCCGACAGGTGCAGGCCACCCGAAGCCTTGGCGGCGGCATCCTGTTGCTCGGTCAGCGGCAGGCGCTGACGCTCCAGCAAGGCAGCGTCCTTGACGTCGAACATCACCACTTCGCCGCTCATTTCCAGCGTCAGGTAGGCATGCCGGCCCTTGGCATCGAACAGCAGATGCCGCGGCCCGCTGCCGGGCGGCAGGTCCACCGACGCCGGGATCGCCGGGGTCAGTGGGTGATCGGCGCTGGCACCGTCGTAGCGATAGATGAAGACCTTGTCGGCGCCCAGGTCGCAGGCATACACATGCAGGCCATCCGGTGACAGCACCAGCGAATGCACGTGGGCTCCGGCCTGGCGCTCAAGGTTGACCTTGCTGGGCGTGTGCTGCAGCTGCTGGACCACGTCCTTGAGCTTGCCGTCCTTGGCCACCGGGATCACCACCAGGCTGCCGCCCGGGTCGGGGGCAACGGCGTAGTTGGCCACGAACAGGTAGCGCTGGTCACGGCTCAGGCTGGCATGGGTCGGTTCATCACCACGGCTGGCCACCTGGTTCAGCGGCTTGATCTCGCCCTTGGCGCTGACGCTGAAGCTGCTGACTTGGCCGTTCGGGGTTTCATTGACCGCGAACAACTGGCGCTGGTCGGCTGACAGCACCAGCCACGACGGACTGACGCTCTTGACCACCTGTTGCGGCGTCGGGTCGATCTGCCCGGTCTTGCTGTCGAACGCGTAACGGTAGATGCCCTGGCTCTGGCCATCGGTGTAGCTGCCCACCAGCAACGTGGCGGCGTGGGCGGTGATTGTCAGGCTCATCAGGCTAGCGGTCAGCAGGCTCGTCCAGATCGGGTTCATCGTCGTCTTCATCCGGGGCGCGAAAGGCACTCATACAGACTAGACGATGCTCGCCCTGAGCATCGTTGAGTTGCCATTCATCATTGGCACCGACGGCGGCAGCGATCTGCTCGGGGGTGAAGGACCAGCGGCGAAGTTGGCGGCCGTCCATGCACTCGATGGTCAGGCCGGATTCGTCGCAGGTGAAGTCGAAGGCGTGCAGGCCGTCGATCAGGAGCATGTCGCAGGATGCGAGGGCGGTGGCGAGGGGAGACATGGGGGTACCTGTAAGGGATGTGCCGGGATTATAACCCCTGGGGCTGCTTTGCAGCCCATCGCGACACAAGGCCGCTCCCACAGAAGATCGCATCCATTTGAAATCATGCGATCTCCTGTGGGAGCGGCCTTGCCGGGGCGCCGGACCGGTCGGAAAGGGCCGCGAAGCGGCCCCCAGCGATTCAATGGGCGAAAATGGAGCCCCCCTCCTTGCCCACCATCTTCTCCGGCTTGATCAGGAACCGCGCCAGTGCTGGCAGCAGCCACAGCGCGCCGAACATGTTCCACAGCAACATGAAGGTCAGCATCAACCCCATGTCGGCCTGGAACTTGATCGCCGAGAAGATCCAGGTGCACACGCCGATCGCCAGGCACAGGCCGGTGAACAGC
This sequence comes from Pseudomonas sp. NBRC 111130, assembly GCF_001320485.1. Taxonomy (NCBI): domain Bacteria; kingdom Pseudomonadati; phylum Pseudomonadota; class Gammaproteobacteria; order Pseudomonadales; family Pseudomonadaceae; genus Pseudomonas; species Pseudomonas sp. NBRC 111130. Next base: position 49,395 of record NZ_BCBG01000027.1, on the reverse strand, counting down.
ACCGCTTTACCGGTCGAGCGCAGGGTCTGGTAGTAAGCCTCCTGCAACGGCAGGCCGGCACGCAGGAAGCTTTCAAGGCGGCTGTAGATGTAGATACCGTAGTCCACGCCGATACCCACGCCCAGGGCCACCACCGGCAAAGTGGCGACCTTGACGCCGATGCCCATGAACGCCATCAGCGCGTTACCCAATACCGAAGTCAGCACCAGCGGCAGCACGATGCACAGGGTCGCGGCGAACGAGCGGAAGGTGATCATGCACATCACCGCCACGCACAGGTAGACCAGGATCAGGATGGTCAGCTCGGCCGACTTGATCACTTCGTTGGTGGCCGCCTCGATCCCGGCGTTACCCGCCGCCAGCAGGAACTGCAGGTCCTCCTTGTCATGGCTGTCGGCAAACGCCTTGGCCACCGCAGTGACACGCTCCAGGGTCTCGGCCTTATGGTCGTTGAGGAACACCAGCACCGGCGCCAGCGAGCAGTCGGCGTTGTACAGGCCGTCGGCGCGGGCGATGGAGTTGTTGAGGATGTCCGGGTTGCGTGAAAGCGTCTCCCACTTCAAGCTGCCCTCGTTCATGCCCTTGATCACCTGCTTGGACACGGTCACCAGGGAGATCGCCGACTGCACGCCGGGGGTGTTCTGCATGGTCCACATCAGCTCGTCGATCGGCGCCATGGTCGAGTGGATCGAGCAGCTCTCTGCCGGTGTCTTGACCATGATCACCAGTACGTCGGAACTGGTCGAATAATTGCTGATGATGAAGTTGTTGTCCTGGTTGTAACGCGAATCCGGGCGCAGCTCCGGCGCGCCCTGGTCAAGGTCGCCGATCTTCAGGTTCTGGCTGTACCACAGACCGCCGGCAAAGGCGATCAGCGCCAGGGTGATGGACACCGGGGCCACCTTGGCGCTGGCAAAGTTCGACAGCAGGCGCCAGAACGGATGCTCGCGGGTCGCGTCCTTCTTGCTGCGCTCGATGGCCTTCTTGCTGATGCCGACGTAGGAAATGGCCACCGGCAGCAGAATCAGGTTGGTGAACACGATCACCGCCACACCGATGGACGCGCCGATGGCCAGTTCGCGGATCACGCCGATGTCGATGATCAGCAGGGTGATGAAGCCCACGGCGTCGGCGAGGATGGCGATCATTCCCGGCAGGAACAGTTGACGGAAGGTGCGCCGGGCGGCGGTCAAGGCATTGTCGGCGTCACTCGACTGCAAGGCGATGCCGTTGATCTTCTGTACCCCGTGGGAAATGCCGATGGCGAAGATCAGGAACGGTACCAGCATCGAGTACGGGTCAAGGCCGAAGCCCACGGCATGCATCAGGCCCAGTTGCCAGACCACCGCCACCAGGGTGGTGATGAGCACGGCGATGGTGCTGCGGATGCACCAGGTGAACCAGTACAGCAGGACCCAGGTGATCACCAGGGCCACGCCGAAGAACATCGCCACCATGACAAGGCCGTCGATCAGGTCGCCGACCTTCTTGGCGAAGCCGATGATGTGGATCTTCACGTTGGGGTTCTGTGCCTGGAACTTGTCGCGGATCTTCTCTTCCAGCTGGTGCGAGAACTGCTGGTAATCGAGCTTGACCTGCTTGCCAGGGTCCTGCGGGTCGGGGAAGCTCTCCAGCAGCGGCACGTCGACGATGCTGGACTTGAAGTTGTTGCCCACCAGGCGCCCGACCTGGCCGGACTTGAGCACGTTGTCGCGCAGGGTGTCGAGGCTGTCCTGGGAGCCGTTGTAGGTGTTGGGGATGACTTCGCCGCCGGAGAAGCCCTCCTCGGTGACCTCGCTCCAGCGCACGCTGGGGCTCCACAGCGACTTGAGGCCGGCGCGGTCGACCCCGGGGATGTAGAACACCTCGTCATGGATCTGCCGCAGCGTTTCCATGTAGTCCTTGTCGAAGATGTCGCCGTTGACCGCCTCGACCGAAATGCGCACGGTGTTGCCGAGGTTGGCCAGGTCGTTGCGGTGCTCCATCATCTGTTCGATGAACGGGTGCTGCAGCGGGATCATCTTCTCGAAGCTGGTCGAGGGGCGGATCTGCGTGGCCTGCCAGAACAGGAAGATGCTGACCAAGAGGCACAGGGCGATGACCACCGGGCGGTTGTTGAAGATCAGGCGTTCGAGCAGCGTGGCCTTGTCCTGATGGTGCGGGTGCATGGTAATGCTCTCCCTGCTGGTCATGGACGCACCTCCCCGGCAGCCGGTTCTGCACCTTCGGCGTTGGCCAGGTGCACACCGCCCTGCCCCACCAGCAGCAAACCACCATTGGCCAGGCCACTGACACCGGCCAGGGCGATGCGGTCGCTGCGGTTGTAGACGCTGAAGGTCTGGCCATCATCGGTGCTGCGCAGCACGCTGCCGCCATTGCCGACCAGCACCAGGCTGCCATCTTCGACAAGCGTAGCGCCTGCCAGGCCGAATTCGAGCTCGCCACGGTCGGCCTTGAGCGTGATCGCCTGCCAGCTGTCACCAAAGTCGGCGGAGCGGAACAGGTTGCCACGCAGGCCATAGGCCAACAGCGTCTTCGCCTGGGTGGTAGCGACCACTCCAAACAGCGACCCCTCGTATGGGCCCTGCACCTTGGCCCAGGTCTGGCCGTCGTCGCTGGAGCGGTACATGCCGCCCTGCTCACCGACGATGAACAATCCGGCATCGCGCACCCGGGTAATGCCGTTGAGGTGCAGCTGATCAGGATTGTCCAGGCGTTCGGCGATGTCCTGCCAATGCTGGCCGCCATCGCGGGTTTCCAGCAGCGCGCCGTAGGCCCCCACGGCGAAGCCGTGCTGGGCGTCGAGGAAGGTGATGTCGAGCAGCGGCGCTTCACGGGACAGGTCTTCGAACTGCTTGCTCCAGGTCGCGCCGCCGTCGCTGCTGGCGAGGATCTGCGCATCGTGGCCGACCGCCCAGCCACGCTTGTCGTCGAGGAAGAACACGGCAGTAAGCAGCTGGCGGGTGGGTACCCGGGCCTGGGTCCAGGTGTTGCCCTGGTCGTCGGAGAACAGAATGTGGCCACGATCACCGACCACCACCAGGCGCTTGCCGGCATGGGCGGCGCCGATCAGCAGGCTCTGGCTGGCCTTGGCTGACTCGGTAGAGTATTCGTCGGCCGCAGCGGCCTGCGCGCTGTCAGCCCACATCCCCAGTGCCAGCGCCAGCATCGCGCCAGCCGCCAATGGCCAGGCACCACGCCTGGCCTGCGTCATCACCCGCTGCTTCATGACCATCCCCTGTTGTGTTTTTCTTGGTGGGTCTGTGCTGTGAAAAGCCTGTCTTAGAGGCTTGGGGGATCGTATCGGGGAAGGTTGCGCGATTACAACGAACGGGACGTTATGTTTTGTTAACCGCCAAAAAAGCTGGGGCCGCTGTGCGGCCCTTTCGCGACACAAGGCCGCTCCTACAAGGAAATGCGAGTCCCCTGTAGGAGCGGCCTTGTGTCGCGAAAGGGCTGCAAAGCAGCCCCAGGATCTACCAGGCTTACGCCAGGCTCTTGCTCACCACTTCATACACATCACTGGACAGCGCGCCAGACGCAAGAATCCGCTCCAGCTCGCCCTTCATCAGCACCTGCCGCGCATCATCATACTTGCGCCAGCGGGTCAGCGGTGCCAGTTGGCGCGAGGCAATCTGCGGGTTCAGCGCATTCAGCTCGATCACCAAATCCGCCAGGAAGCGATAGCCCGAACCATCGGCAGCATGGAAGTTGACCAGGTTCTGCCCGGCAAAGGCACCGATCAGCGCCCGCACCTTGTTCGGGTTCTTCAGGGTGAACGCCGGGTGCTGCATCAGCGCCTTGACCCGCGCCAGCCCGCCCGGCAGCGTGCTGGCGGCCTGCACGCTGAACCACTGGTCCATGACCAGCGGGTTGTCCTTGAAGTGCTCGGCGAAGGTCTCCAGGGCCTTGGCACGCTCGGCCTCGAACGGCGAGTTGACCAGCACGGCCAGCGCGGTCAGGCGCTCGGTCATGTTGTCGCAGTGCTCGAACTGCTCCAGGGTCGCCTCCAGCACCTGCGCCTTGCCGCTCTGCATTAGATACGACAGGGCGATGTTCTGCAGGCTGCGGCGGGCGAAGTGTTCGGCGGCGGCCACGTAGGCGGTGTTGCGCGACACCTCGCGGTTGGCCTGATAGCGCGCCCACAGGGCGTCGAACAGTTCCTCGGCGATCTGCTGGCGGGCGAACTCGCGCGCGGCGTGGATGGCGTCGACGTCCGCCACCTGGCTGATTTCGGTCAGGTAGGCCTCGCCTGGCAGCGACAGCATTTCGGCGACCATGGCGGGGTCCAGCGATTCGTTGCCCAGCACAGTACCCAGGGCGGTGATCAGGCGCTGGTCGAGCTTCAGCGCTTTGCCGCGCTGATGCTGGCCGATCAGCTCCTGCAGCACCTGCACCGAAAGCTGCTGGCCCGCTTCCCAGCGGTTGAAGCCGTCGCTGTCATGCTGCATGAGGAACATCAGCTGGTCACGGTCGTACGGGAAGCTCAGCTTGACCGGGGCGCTGAAACCGCGCAGCAGCGACGGCAGCGGCTTGGCCGCGATGCCCTGGAAGGTGAAGGTCTGCACAGCCTCGGTCACCGACAGCACACGCGAGGTGCCCGCGGCGGCAGCTTCGCCAGCCAGTTGCAGCGGCAGGTCGTTGCCTTCGGCATCGAGCAGGCCCAGTTCGACCGGGATCACGAACGGCAGCTTCTCGGCCTTGTCCGGGGTCTGCGGGCAGCTCTGGCGGAAGGTCAGGCTGTAGGTCTGCGCGGCGGCGTCGTAGGCTTCGCTGACCTCCAGGCGCGGGGTGCCGGCCTGGCTGTACCAGCGCTTGAACTGGGCCAGGTCGACGCCGTTGGCGTCTTCCATGGCCTTGATGAAATCATCGGTGGTCACGGCCTGGCCATCGTGGCGTTCGAAGTACAGGTCGCTGCCCTTGCGGAAGCCGTCTGCACCCAGCAAGGTGCGCACCATGCGCACCACTTCGGCGCCCTTCTCGTACACGGTCAGGGTGTAGAAGTTGGAGATTTCGATGAAGCTGTCCGGGCGCACCGGGTGGGCCATGGGGCCGGCGTCTTCGGCGAACTGATGGGTACGCAGGTAAGCGACATCCTCGATGCGCTTGACCGTGCGCGAGTTCATGTCGGCGCTGAACTCGGCATCGCGGAACACCGTGAAGCCTTCCTTGAGCGACAGTTGGAACCAGTCGCGGCAGGTCACGCGGTTGCCCGACCAGTTGTGGAAGTACTCGTGGGCGACCACACCCTCGACGCGCTGGTGGGCGGCATCGGTGGCGGTTTCGGCGCGGGCCAGCACGCAGCTCGAGTTGAAGATGTTCAGGCCCTTGTTTTCCATGGCGCCCATGTTGAAGTCGTTGACCGCGACGATCATGAAGATGTCCAGGTCGTACTCGCGACCGTAGACTTCCTCATCCCAGCGCATGGACTTCTTCAGGCTGACCATGGCGTGGTCGCACTTGTCGATGTTCTCGGGCTCGACGTAGATGCGCAGCGTCACGTCGCGGCCGGACTGGCGGACGAAGTTGTCTTCGACGCACCACAGGTCACCGGCCACCAGCGCGAACAGGTAGGCCGGCTTCATGAACGGGTCTTCCCAGGTCGCCCAGTGGCGGCCGTCTTCTGCCGGACCGCTGCCGATCGGGTTGCCGTTGCTCAGCAGCACCGGGTAGCGATGCTGCTCGGCGATCACCGTGGTGGTGAATTTGCTCATCACGTCCGGGCGGTCGAGGTAATAGGTAATCTTGCGGAAGCCCTCGGCCTCGCACTGGGTGCAGAACATCTTGCCGGACTTGTACAGGCCTTCCAGTGCGGTGTTGCTTTCCGGGTGGATCTTCACGCTGGTGTCGAGGGTGAAGTGTTCGGCCTTTGGGTGAACGGTCAGGCTGTCGGCTTCGAGCTGATAGTCGCTCGCCTGCAGTTCGACATCGTCCAGCGCGGCGCGCAGCAGCTCCAGCTGCTGGCCGTCCAGCTCCAGCGGCGGCAGGCCGGCACCGCGTGCCGGGTTGCGGCGCATGACCAGTTGCGCGTGGACCAGGGTGTGGTCCTCGAACAGCTCGAAGGTCAGGTGCGTCTCGTCGATGAGGTACTCGGGCGCCTGGTAATCCTTGAGGTAGATCACTTGCGGTTGTTCGGTACGCATGTGCAGGTCCTTTTTACTGGAGCACGGCCAACTGGTAGGCCGTGTACTTGCGAATATTGATCACGCCGGTGTCGAAGATCAGGTACTGACCCTTGATACCCAGCAGCGTGCCTTCGGCGACCGGATCCTTGTCCAGATTGAAGCTGACGATCTTCTTCGGGTAGGCCTCGACCGGGTAGCGCATCTGCACCACTTCGGCGTCGGGCAGTGGCTGGATCGCCTGCAGGCCGAAGCGGTCCTGCAGCGCGCGCAGGCCCTCGGCACAGGCATCTAAGATGCGTTCGCGGATGGCCGGCAGGTCGAGTACCTCGGCGTCACCCTTGAGCAGCGTGCGCCAGTTGGTGCGGTCCGGCACCTGGCTGCGCAGGATGTCTTCGACCAGGCCCGATTGCTGGCGGGTAGCCACGCGCATGATCGGCAGGGCCTGGCTGGCCCCTTGGTCGAGCCAGCGGGTGGGCAGCTGGTTGGCACGGGTGATACCGACCTTGATACCCGACGAGTTGGCCAGGTACACCACATGGTCGGTCATGCAGAACTGTTCGCCCCAGGACGGTTCACGGCAGGTGCCGGCGTCGTAGTGGCATTTTTCCGGGGCCATGATGCACACGTCGCACTGGGCCAGCTTGGTCATGCACGGGTAGCAGTAACCCTGGCTGAAGCTGGTCTTGGTGCGCTTGCCGCAATGGCTGCAGTGAATGGCGCCAAGGTATTCCAGGCGCAGGCGCTGGCCGATCAGCGGGTTGACCGGCACCTGAGTGTCATCCAGGCGGAAGCTGTATTGCACCACCGGAGCCTGCAGGCTGACCGCCATCTTGCTCAAAGAGCCACGAGCGAGTTCGATCAATGTACCGAGTCCGACTTGAACAGAATGTTGGCGATGGGGGCGGACTTCGACGCGCATTCCTGCGGGCCCATGTAGCCAGTGCGCTGCTCTTCGGGCAGGTTCTTCATCTCCCAGGCGATCACCGCCTGCAGCGACAGTTCTTTCTGCTCGGCGGTGAGCTTGCGCCCGTCCGACCATTTGCCGATTTCCACGGCCAGCTTCAGGCTCTGGTAGATTTCCGGGGTGATGTTTTCGATCATTTGCGCGAAAGTGGACATAGTGTCTCCTGATTCAAGCCGACAGTTTACGCCGGGCCAGCGCCCCGCCCAAGAGCCCGGTCAGGCATCCGATGAGCAGCCCGCCGACGTGGGCGGCATTGGCGATCTGGCCGAAGCCAAGCTGGCCGACCACGCCGGTCAGGCAGATCACCAGCCAGATCAGCATCATCACCAGCACGCCCTTGGGCAGGTTGAAATAGGGGTTGGGCGCCAGCCACTGGTACAGCCAGACGTGGCCGAGCAGACCGTACAGCACGCCGGACAGGCCGCCGAACAGGCTCGGCCCACTGGTGTAGTGCTGGGCCAGGTTGGACACCAGGCTGAACAGCAGGGTCAGGCCGAGCAGCAGCCAGGGGCCCTGGCGCAGCTCGATACGCTTGCCCAGCTCCCAGTACCACAGGCCGTTCATGGCCAGGTGCAGCACGCCAAAGTGCAGCAGCATGGGCGAGACCAGGCGCCACCATTGGCCTTCGGCCAGGCCCTGGGCCAATGGGGTGAAATGCAGGTACTCGCCCTGGACGCGAAAGTCGAGGAAGGTGAACCAGCTGATGGCGTCGAGGTTGTCGCCCAGGCTGGTGAGGCCGGCGACGATCAGGCACAGGACGAGGATGGTGGCGGTGACCTTGCAGGCTTTGGCCTGGTCCGCCAAGGATGGGGCTTTCGCGGGCACGCCCGCTCCCAGAGGGTCCGGCGCAAGTTGCACGTCGGCGTTACCGTCGGGGAAGCGCTGGTAGAGCTCGCGCACGTCGGCAACCAGGGTGTCGGGGGCCCAGAGCACCTGCTCCTCGCCCTCCTCGCTGACCCGGTGCGGTACCTGCAGGCGCTGCAGCAGGTGGACGAAGCCGCTGAGGTCGACCGACAGCGGCAGGCGCATCACTTCGATGATTTTCATTGGTTGGCCTGGGGGCGTTCGACGTCGACCCAGACGAACTTGTGCGGGTCGATGCGGGTTTCATCATCCAGCCGGTAGGCCGCCAGCTTGCCATACAGCACCGCGCTGTAGTCCAGGCACGCCAGGTTGGCACGGATCGGTGCCGGGCGGCCGCTGCGCCAGTAGTGGCCGACGAACAGCAGGGGTTCGTCCTCGGCGTAGCGCAGCAGGGCATTTTTTTCGCTGTGGCTCAGTGGCGTCCGGGCTACGTCTTCGGGCAGCGCATCAGGCTGGAAGACGATGTCGCCGTAGGTCTGCGGGTCTTCTTCCCAGAACTTGGTGCGGAAGAAGGCGCGGGTCAGGCCGTCGCCGCCGGTCAGGGTCAAGCCGTCCGGCAGGCGCATGTCGGTGCCGCGCAGCAGGCGGTTGCACACGGTGGCGGCAAAGCTGCCGGGCACCGCCGACGCCTGGATGAAGTGCTCGTCGATACGCCCGCCCGGGTACTGCTGACGCAGCGGTTCGATCAACCGTGGGTCCCAGCAGGCGTGCACCAGGCGGAAGCGCCCGGCATCGACGAACAGCGGCAGTTCATAGAACCACTGCACGAAGTCGTGCCAGTCGCCCGGGTGATGGGCGAACTGGGTCAGGGTTTCGTCGATCAGCCGGGCGTGGCGCGGGGTGTGTTCGCGCACGAACGACTTGCCGCTGCCGGGCAGTGCCGGGGTGACCCAGCCAAGCGCGTTGTACTCGTGGTTGCCCATGATGCAGAACGCCTGGCCGGCCTCGACCATGTCATGGACGATGTGCAGCGCCTCGCGGATGCGTGGGCCACGGTCGACGATGTCGCCCAGGAACAGCGCCTGACGCCACGGGTGACGCCAGACCCCGCCGACACGTTTGTAGCCGAGGGCGTCGAGCAGGCGTTCGAGGGTCAGTGCACACCCGTGCACGTCGCCGATGATGTCGAAACTGCGCGCCGGATCGAGCATCAGTCGTCCCTGCCTCCCAGGCGGCTGCCCCAGCCGAGTTTGGTGCGGCACACCTCATAGTAATTGTGGTCGAGCGGGTGGATCAGGCGCAGCTTCTGCGGCTTCTTGCTGACCGTGATGGTGTCGCCCGGCGCGCAGGTGAAGTGGTTCTGGCCATCGCAGGACACTTGCGGGTAAATCTGCAGCTCCTTGGACACCACGATCTTCAGCTCACTGTTGCCGTCGACCACGATCGGCCGCCCCGACAGGGTGTGCGGGTACATCGGCACGATGACGATGGCGTCGAGCTTGGGGTGCATGATCGGTCCACCGGCCGACAGGGCGTAGGCGGTGGAACCGGTCGGGGTGGCGACGATCAGGCCGTCGGCCTTCTGGCTGCAGACGAACTGGCCGTCGATGTAGATCTCGAACTCGATCATCCGCGTCGACTTGCCCGGGTGCAGGACCACGTCGTTGAGCGCATCGCCCTGGCCAATGGCCTCGTGATGGCGGCGCACCTCGGCCTGCAGCAGGAAGCGGTTTTCCACGAGGTAATGGCCGTCGAGCACTTCGGCAACCTTCTGTTCCAGCTCGTCCGGGCGGATATCGGTGAGGAAGCCCAGGTTGCCGCGGTTGATACCCAGCACCGGCACATTGTGCCGGGCCAGGGCGCGGGCGGCACCGAGCAGGCTGCCGTCGCCACCGACCACGATGACCAGGTCGCAGACCTCGCCCAGCAACTTGCGCGTGGAGGTTTGCAGGCCGTGGCCGGGCAGCACTTCGGCGATGGTGTCCTCGAGGATCACGTGCAGATGGCGCTCGAGGAGGAATTTTTTCAGTCGGCGAATGGTGTCGAGCACCTGCGAGCTGCCAAGGCGGCCGATGATACCGATATTGCGAAATTGCTCCATGGGGCTCCTGCAAGGCTCTGCGGCGGGTGACGATGTCGCGATTATGGGCGAAACGACCGGGTAGCGGCAAACCGGCTATGCTCGCAGCATGACGCCTTTCGCCCAGTTCCATGAGCTGCCCCGTCGCTTGCGCCGACCTGCCGTGCGCGACCTGGCGTGGACCCTGCTGTCGCCCGCGCTACTCAGCGCCCCGCCCTGCCCCCAGCGCCATCCGCTGGCGGGTAGCGCCTGGGCGGCCGATCCGCAGCACCTGCACGACTGGTTGCGCGCACTGGATGCCGATGACCTGCCCTTGCGCGACTGGCTGGCAAGGATCACCAGCCGGCGCCTGGGGCTGTACTACGAAGCTCTGTGGCAGTTCGCCCTGAAACAAGCGCCCGGGGTCGAGCTGCTGGCGTCCAACCTGGCGATTCGCACGGGGGGACGGACCCTGGGCGAGCTGGACATTCTGCTGCGCGACGGCGAGGGCACGCATCATCTGGAGTTGGCCATCAAACTTTACCTGGGGCCGAGCGCGGGCAACGGAGGTGATCCGGCGCACTGGCTCGGGCCTGGCTGCCACGATCGCCTCGGCAGCAAACTGGCCCACCTGGCCGGGCACCAGCTGCCCATGTCGGCGGATGCGCGGAGTCGCGAAGCAATGGCTGCCGTAGGGGCCGACCAGGTGCAGGCGCACTTGTGGCTTGGTGGCTACCTGTTCTATCCATGGCCGGGGCACGCCGAGGCGCCTGCGGGTGCCAATCCCGAGCATCTGCGCGGGCGCTGGGTACGCCGACAGCACTGGGAAACCACAGCAGACCAACGCTGGCAACCGTTGCCGAGGCATGCCTGGCTGGCACCGGCACGGGCAGAGCCCGACGCATGCTGGAGCGTGCCGCAGTTCGAGGCTTGGCTGGCCGGGCTGGATGAGCATGCCCCGGCGCAGTTGCTGGTCAGGCTGGAGCCGGATGGCGAGGGCGCCTGGCAGGAAGTCGAGCGGGTGTTTCTGGTGGCGGATTGTTGGCCACATTTACCTGACAACAGAATTTTCACAGACCCAGCGCAAAGATTTGTTTCAAATAGCCAGTAGAGTGCTATCTGAGCGCCACCAAGAGCGCCATTACCAACCGATGACGAGGACCGATCATGGTTTCATCCACCCCAGCACCCCGTTACGCACGCCTGTCCATCGCCCTGCACTGGCTGATGGTTCTGCTGCTGGCCGCCGTGTACGCCTGTATCGAATTCCGCGGCCTGTTCCCCAAGGACAGCGCTGAACGCAACCTGATGAAAGACCTGCACTTCATGCTTGGCCTGAGTGTGTTCGTGCTGGTCTGGCTGCGCCTGGCCGTGCGCCTGAGCCGCCCGACCCCGCCGATCGTGCCCAAGCCAGCGGCCTGGCAGACAGGCATTGCCCACCTGGTGCATCTGGCGCTGTACCTTTTGATGATCGGCCTGCCCGTGGCCGGTTGGCTGATCCTCAGTGCCGCCGACAAACCCGTGCCCTTCTTCGGCCTCGAGCTGCCGCACCTTATCGGCCCTGACCCTGACCAGGCCAAGTTCATCAAGGGCTGGCACGAGCGGGTCGCTAGCTGGGGTTACTGGCTGATCGGCCTGCATGCACTGGCCGGGCTGTACCACCATTACGTGCAACGCGACAACACGCTGCTGCGCATGCTGCCCTACAAGTAACCGCGCCGGCCCTGCAGGCCACCGGTGTGGACGAAGATCAGGCGGGTACCGGGCGCGAACAGCCCGGCCTCGACCTGATCATGCAGGGCCAGCAAGGCCTTGCCGGTATACACGGCTTCCAGCGGCACGCCAGAGTGCCGCTCACCCTCAGCGATGAAGGCCAGCAGATCATCATCGAACTTGGCAAAGCCACCGCGGCTGGCGTCGTGCAGTTGGTAGCCTTGTGAGCCAGCCAGTGCAGCGACTGTCTGCGCCACGCCATGACCCTGCGGCACCGCCAGGGCGCCATGCACGAGGTGGTCCCCTGCTTCGCCACGTACAAGGCCGGCCACGGTGGTGCCGGTACCTGCTGCCAGCCACCAGGCGTCGTAGCCAGACCACCCCAGCGCTGACAGCTGCGAACGGGCTTGCTCAACGATCAGCGCACACCCTTCGGCACCCGCCGTCCCGCCGCCGCCCTCGGGAATACAATGCCAGCCTGGATATCGAGCCTGCCAAAGCTCCCAGAAGCCCGGCTGATGACGTGCCCGATAACCGCCGTAGCCCAGCCAGTGCAATTGCATGCCCAGTGCTTGCAGGTCGCGCACCGTCGGGGTGTCTTGCCGGTGGCCGCGCAGCAGGCCGGCGGTGGCGAAGCCAAAGCGTTTGCCTGCGGCAGCCAGGGCGTGCAGGTGGTTGGAGTGGTTGCCGCCGAGGCTTATCAGGCCGGGGGCGCCTGCGCCATCGGCATGCTGCAAGTGGTGGCGGAGCTTGAACCACTTGTTGCCGCTGATCAGGGGATCGATCAGGTCCAGGCGCAGGATGGCGGCTTGAACTTTGGCTTTTGTCAGCCAAGGTAGATTCAGACGCTGTAGTGGAGCTTGAGGTAAATGCATGGAGCGGAGTTTATCAGTGAAATCGCCGGGGCCGCTTTGCGGCCCCGGCGTTCTCAGAGCTCAGCGGCCAGTCGAGAGCCTTGGTTGATCGCCCGCTTGGCATCCAGCTCGGCCGCCACATCGGCACCGCCGATCAGGTGCACCGATTGCCCCGCCGCAACCAGCCCTTCATGCAGCTCGCGCAACGGCTCCTGCCCGGCGCAGATCACCACGTTGTCCACCGCCAACACCTGCGGTTCGCCTTCGCCAACGCGAATGTGCAGGCCAGCATCGTCGATCTGCAGGTACTCGACGCCATTGAGCATCTGCACCTGCTTGTTCTTCAGCCCGGTACGGTGAATCCAGCCCGTGGTCTTGCCCAGCCCGTCGCCGACCTTGGTTTTCTTGCGCTGCAACAGGTACACCTGGCGCGCCGGCGCATGCGGCTCGGCCGTGATCCCGGCAACGCCACCGCGTGCCTCCAGGTGGGTATCGATCCCCCACTCTTTCCAGAACGCGTCGCGGTCCTGGCTGCTGGCCACGCCCTGATGCACCAGGTACTCGGAAACGTCGAAACCGATACCGCCCGCACCAATCACCGCGACCGACTTGCCCACCGCTTTGCGCTCGAGCAGCACGTCCAGGTAGCTGAGCACCTTGGCATGCCCGACACCAGGGATGGCCGGGGTACGCGGCGCGATACCGGTAGCCAGGATGATTTCGTCGTAGCCACCCGCTACCAGCGCCTGCACATCGACCCGGGTATTCAGGCGCAGATCGACGCCGGTGCTTTTCACCTTGTTACGGAAGTAGCGCAAAGTCTCGTGGAATTCCTCCTTGCCCGGTACCCGCTTGGCCACGTTGAACTGCCCGCCAATCTCGCTGGCGGCATCGAACAGCGTCACTTCATGGCCACGCTCGGCCGCGACGGTGGCCGCTGCCAGGCCGGCAGGGCCAGCGCCGACCACGGCGATGCGCTTCACGGCACGTACCGGCAGATAGTTGAGCTCGGTTTCGTGGCAGGCGCGCGGGTTGACCAGGCAACTGGTCAACTTGCCACCGAAGGTGTGGTCCAGGCAGGCCTGGTTGCAACCGATGCAGGTGTTGATCTGGTCGGCACGCCCTGCGGCCGCCTTGTTGACGAAGTCGGCGTCGGCGAGGAACGGCCGGGCCATCGAAACCATGTCGGCATCGCCCTCGGCCAGCACGGTTTCCGCCACTTCCGGGGTATTGATACGGTTGGTGGTGATCAGCGGAATGTTCACGGCGCCGCGCAGCTTGGCGGTGACCTTGCTGAACGCCGCACGCGGCACCTTGGTGGCAATGGTCGGGATGCGCGCCTCGTGCCAGCCGATACCGGTGTTGATCAGGGTCGCGCCGGCCTGCTCGATGGCCTTGGCCAGCACCTCGATCTCGTCCCAGGTGCTGCCGCCTTCGACCAGGTCAAGCATCGACAGGCGGAAGATGATGATGAAGTTTGGCCCTACGGCCTCGCGCACACGGGTGACGATCTGCACCGCCAGACGCATGCGGTTCTCGTAGCTGCCACCCCAGCGGTCGGTGCGATGGTTGGTGTGGGCGGCGAGGAACTGGTTGATGAAGTAGCCTTCGGACCCCATGATCTCGACGCCATCGTAGCCGGCACGCTGGGCCAGCACGGCACAATTGACGAAGTCGGCGATCTGCTTCTCGATGCCCGCTTCATCCAGCTCCTTGGGCTTGAACGGGTTGATCGGTGCCTGGATCGCGCTGGGCGCCACCTGGCGCGGGCTGTAGGCGTAGCGGCCGGCATGCAGGATCTGCAGGCAGATCTTGCCGCCGGCCTCATGCACGGCCTGGGTGACGATGCGATGTTTGTCGGCTTCTTCCTCGGTACTGAGCTTGGCCGCGCCGGAGTACACCCCGCCTTCATCGTTCGGGGCGATACCGCCTGTGACCATCAGGCCGACGCCGCCACGGGCGCGCTCGGCAAAATAGGCCGCCATGCGCTCGAAACCGCCCGGGCGCTCCTCGAGGCCAGTGTGCATCGAGCCCATCAGGGTGCGGTTGCGCAAGGTGGTGAAGCCCAGATCGAGCGGGGCCAGCAAATGCGGGTAGCGGTCGGCAGCCATGGTACGGTTCCCCAGGTGGCGTGATCACGGAGTGCGGGTACCTCGGCGGGCCCCGTCGTTTGTCTGCCTGCGACAGTAAACAGCCATTTGAACGCGCTCAATGATCGAAACTGACAACTTATTGATCCTCCCGCGCAGCGGGACTACCCTAGGGAACCCTCGATTCCCAAGGCGCTGTACCGCTTGATGCGAAAACTCCTGGCAGGCGCCCTGGCGCTGGTAATGATCACCGCTCTGTGCGGCTACGGTTTCTGGACCCAACAGCGCCCGGAGGGCCATTACCTCTCCGATTTGCGCATCGAACTGGCGCTCAACCATGGCGTGCCCGGCGAGCACGGCAACCTGCTCGGTATCGAGCCGTTGCTGTTCCCCAGCGACTACCAGAGCCTGCAACGGCTGCACCGCAAGCTTTCCGCCTACCTGGAACAAGCGCGCGCCCAAGGCCTGATCGGCCCGCGCACGGTCGTGGTACTGCCGGAGCACATCGGCACCTGGCTGTGGGCACGGGGCGAAAAGAACGAGCTGTTCCAGGCCACCCGCAATCGCGACGCCGAGCAATGGCTGGAGCTGAGCAACCCGCTGCTCTATGGCCTGGCCATGCTGAGCGCCAATGGCGATGACCGGCGCGCCGATGCCCACCTGCGCATGAAGGCCCGCCAGATGGCCAGCGATTACCAGCAACTGTTCGGCGGCCTGGCCAAGGAGTTCGGCGTGACCCTGGTGGCAGGCTCGATCGTGCTGCCCGCCCCTTATGTTGAACAAGGTGTACTGCACATTGGGCACGGGCCGCTGTTCAACAGCAGCCTGGTATTCGCCGCAGACGGCTCACCGCTTGGCCAACCGCAACACCAGCAATACCCCGACAGCGAAACACGGCGCTACATCCACCACGGCAGGCATTTCCCGCTGCAAGTGTTGCAAACCCCCGCCGGGCGCCTTGGCGTGCTGATCGGCAGTGACAGTTGGTACCCCGAGAACCAGCGTCAGTTGCAGCAGCAACAGGTGAAACTGATTGCCAATCCGGTATTTCTCAGCGGCAAAGACAGTTGGGATACCCCCTGGCGCGGCAATCGCCACCAGGACGCCGCTGCCGAACTGCCCCTGCAACGCGGCGAGGTCAGCGAGCAGGCCGCCTGGCAGCGTCTGACCCAGGCAGCAGGTGACGGCGTCAGCAGCATGAGCGTGTTCATGCGTGGGCAGTTCTGGGAGCAAGGCAGCGATGGCCAGGGCTTCGCCCATCAGGCAGGTGAATTGCTGGCAGGGCCTCCCAGCCGCGGCGCACGCCTGCTGAACCTGTGGCTGTAGGCACATGAACCGCCCCCGCGTGCGCCTGGGCGACCTTTCGGTGGGTTTCGTGCAACCCTTGGCTGAAGCGCTGCGCGAGCAAGGCCATGATCCTGCGTCGCTGTTGCAGCAATACGGGCTCGATGCCGCACGCCTGGCCGAAGCGGGCGCGCGCTTGTCGATCCCGCGCTACATGCACCTCGGGCATGCGGCCATCGCGCTGTGTGGCGAGCCAGCGCTGGGCCTGCGCATGGGACGCCTCAGTCGCCTGGCCCAGGCCGGGCTGGCCGGCGTCACGGCAGCCCAGGCTCCGACCCTGGGCGAGGCAGCCCGTACGCTGCTGCGCTTCGAGCCACTCTACGCGGCAAACTACCGTGGCCACTCCAGCTATCAGGAAGACCCCCAAGGCGCGTGGCTGCATTTCTACTCGATCAGCCCCTACAACGACTACAACCGCTTCGTGGTCGATTCGCTGCTGGCGGGCTGGCTTGCGCAGCTTGCCGCCCTGGCTGGCGTCCCTGTGCAGGCCGAGCGCCTGGAAGTCGAATTCGATGCCCCTGACTATGCCGCCGCGTACCAGCCCCTGTGCAGCACACCGGTGCAGTTCGGCACCAGCGCCAACCGCTTGCGACTGAGCCGCAGCACGCTCGAGCAGGCCAACCCACAGCATTGCCCGAGCACCTTCAGCCACCTGCTGCAATTGTGTGAAGCAGAAATGCTCCAGCGCACTCGCGTGCGCAGCCTGGGCGAGCGCATTACCCATCTCCTCGGCCCGCTGCTCAATGGCGGCCGTGAACCTGACCTGGAAGAAGTGGCGCTGCGCTTGCAACTGCCCACCTGGACGCTGCGGCGCAAGCTGGCGGAAGAAGGCACGCGCTTTCGTGACCTGCTCAACGACACGCGACGCGACCTTGCCGAAGCCTACATCCGCGATACGGAGTTGGCCTTTGGCGAGATCGCTTATTTGTTGGGGTTTGCATCGGCAGAGGCCTTCCAACGCGCATTCAAGCGCTGGACGGGCCTTACGCCGGGGGAATTTCGCCGCAGCCAGCGGCGGGCAGGTTAAAGCTCCGTGGCGTCGTCTGCCGGTTCTGGCGGATCCAGTTCGAAAGCCTGAAACTCGAGCAGCTCTTCCTGATAGTCATCCATCGTCCTGCGTCCTCTTCTCATCTGTCTTCATTGGTCATGCCTTCAACCTAAACGGGCCGGGTGAAGGAATGATGACAAGCTTATGAGTGGTAAACGTAGCAGGCGTTCAGGAAGTTATCGCCAAGCTTCTGTAACAGCGAATTAAAGCGACGCCGGTGCCTCCTGCGCAGGCTGCGTATCCTGCTGCACCTGGATCGGTGCGGCCTCTGCTGGCGGTGCCACCGGTTGCGAACCCTGGCTATCATCGACCACGGGTTTGGCTGCGGCTTCACTGGCAGGCACAGCCGCCGCAGGTGCGGGAGCGGCTTCAACCAATGGCGCAGGCGCCGGCGCTGCAACGGCCGGGGCTGCCGAGGCCTGCTCCGGCAAGCCCAGGTCTGGCGCCGGCTTCTCAGGCTTTGGCGCAGGCGCTTCGACCTTGGCCTTGGCGACCTTCTTCGGTTTCGGCAGGAAACTTTCGACCAGGGCGAAGTAGCGATCATAGAACTGCGCCGCCGTCACCGTCTCGCTGGCGACCTTGACCATCGAGTCATCGCTGGAGCCGATCGGCATGGATACCGAACCGAGCACGCCGACACCCAGGCTGGCAGAGCTGTTGGACTTCTTCAGGCTGTAACGGTCTTGCAAGGCGTTGGCGAACATGGTCGAACGCTTGTCGTCGTTGACGTCTGGCGCGCAGGTCACGTTGAAGCTGATCTGCAGGTGGTTTTCGCTGTTCTGCTGGAAGCTCTTGTTGCCCATCACCTGGTTGGCGCCACTGCTGGTGATGATGTAGCCCTGGCTGAGCAACGCGCGACGCGCCGCTTCGCAGGAGCCGGCATCGGTCACCGGGAAGCTGCGCGAGTAGGTCCCCGAGTCGTCGAAGTTCTCGTGCTCGTAGATGGCGGCTTTCTTCGAAGAGCAACCGGTCACGCCCGCCAGCACCAGGGCCAGCCCGAGCGCACCAAAGACGGATGATCTGGTCATTGCGAATTCCGGGTAAGTCAAAAAGAGGTCTATTGTGCATCACTGCAGGCAAGCACAGGAACCGTTGATCGGTGAAGAGTGTGTCAGGATCGTGTAAATCTGGTCGCCAGCAGGGCGCAGAAACGAAAAAAGCGACCCGAAGGTCGCTTTTTCGTTGCTTCAAGGCGTTCAAGGGGCCTTGAGGCGAAGATGGCGCAGCGGACGGGACTCGAACCCGCGACCCCCGGCGTGACAGGCCGGTATTCTAACCGACTGAACTACCGCTGCGTATCATTCAGGCTTGCGCCCGATTGAAACTTGGGTCTACCCTTGCGGCGCGATGGCCTCGGGGCAGGCACAAAAAAAGCGACGTCTGATCGCTTCGTTTGTGTGTGCTTCAAGGTGTTCTAGGGACCTCGAAACGAAGATGGCGCAGCGGACGGGACTCGAACCCGCGACCCCCGGCGTGACAGGCCGGTATTCTAACCGACTGAACTACCGCTGCGTATCGTTCAGGCTTGCGCCTGATTGAAACTGGGATCAGCCTCAGGCATTTCGCCCTCGGCTCCAGACCGGTGCCAGGCACCCATCTGTTACTGAAAAATGGCGCAGCGGACGGGACTCGAACCCGCGACCCCCGGCGTGACAGGCCGGTATTCTAACCGACTGAACTACCGCTGCGCAGTGCGTTTCTCTCCGGCTATCGGCTTCATCGGAAGCGTCCAGCGCTAGAAACAGTCTCAGGAAGTGGTGGGTGATGACGGGATCGAACCGCCGACCCTCTGCTTGTAAGGCAGATGCTCTCCCGGCTGAGCTAATCACCCTCGCGATGTTGCTTGTTGCGTTTGCTTCGCTGAGGCCGCGAAATTTACGCAGGTGCCGATGCTAAGTCAATAGCCCCGTTGAATTTTTTTCAAAAAAGGCAAAAACGCAAAAGGGACCTTTCGGTCCCCTTGCCTTACCGCTGCCTGCTCAGGTGTAGATCATCTTGCGGGTCATGCCGCCGTCGACCACGAACTCCTGGCCGGTGACGAACCCGGCTTGGCGCGACAGCAGCCAGGCGACCATGGCTGCCACATCCTCCACCGTACCCACCCTGCCCGTCGGATGCTGGGCATGGTCGGCCTCGGTCAAGGGTTCGGCACGGCGCTGGGACGGGTCACGGGCATCGATCCAGCCCGGGCTCACCGCGTTGACGCGGATCTCCGGCCCCAGGCTCATGGCCAACGCATGGGTCAAGGCCACCAGGCCACCCTTGCTCGCCGCGTAGGCCTCGGTGTCCGGTTCGGACTGCCGGGCACGCGTCGAGGTCAGGTTGACGATCGCACCATTGTGCGCGCGCAGGTACGGCGCACAATGCTTGGCCAGCAACATCGGCCCATTGAGGTTGACCGCCAGTACCCGGTTCCATTGCGCCAGGCTCAAACTTTCGAGGGTCTGGTTGTGCGGGTTGGCAATGGCCGCGTTGCACACCAGCGCATCCAGCCGCCCGAACTGACCGAGCACCTCGGACACCCCGGCACTGACCTGGGCCTCGTCGGCCACGTCCATGGTGATGAACCAGGCGTTTTCGCCCAGCGCCTTGGCCACCTTGGCACCGCGCTGACGGTCGAGGTCGCTGAGCACCACTTGCCAACCTTCGCAGATCAGCCAGGCGGCAATACCCAGGCCAATGCCGCGGGCGGCACCGGTGACCAGGGCAACCCGACCATTATGGCCCGGTACACCGCCGCGGATTTCCATCAGAGAACCGCCAGCCCACGGGCGAGGTCCGCCTGCAGGTCAGCCACGTCTTCCAGGCCCACGGCAACCCGGATCAGGCTGTCGCGGATGCCCGCCGCTTCTCGCTCCTGCGGCGTCAGGCGGCCGTGGGAGGTGGTAGCCGGGTGGGCGATGGTGGTCTTGCTGTCACCCAGGTTGGTAGTGATCGAGATCACCCGGGTAGCGTCGATGAAGCGCCAGGCACCTTCCTTGCCACCCTTGACTTCGAAGCTGACCACCGCACCGAAGCCGCTCATCTGGCGCTTGGCCAGCTCATGCTGCGGGTGGCTTGGCAGGCCGGCGTAATGCACCTTCTCCACGCCCTCCTGTTGCTCCAGCCATTCGGCCAGGACCTGGGCGCTTTCGCAGTGCGCACGCATGCGCAGCTTGAGGGTTTCCAAGCCCTTGGTGAAGATCCAGGCGTTGAAGGGGCTGAGGGTCGGCCCTGCTGTGCGCAGGAAGCCCACCACTTCCTTCATCTGCTCGGCACGGCCGGCGACCACACCGCCCATGCAACGGCCCTGGCCGTCGATGAACTTGGTGGCCGAGTGGAACACGATGTCGGCACCCAGCTTGAGCGGCTGCTGCAAGGCCGGGGTGCTGAAGCAGTTGTCCACCACCAGCATGGCACCACGGGCGTGAGCAATTTCAGCCAGCGCAGGAATGTCGACCAACTCGGCCAGTGGGTTGGACGGGGACTCGACGATCAGCAGCTTGGTGTTGTCCTTGATGGCCTTTTCCCAGCCAGCGAGGTTGACCAGTGGCACGTAGTCCACCTGCACACCGAAGCGCTTGAAGTACTTCTCGAACAGGCTGATGGTCGAGCCGAATACGCTCTGCGACACCAGCACGTGGTCGCCGGCACTGCACAGCGACATGACCACGGCGAGGATCGCCGCCATGCCGGTGGAGGTGGCCACGGCCTGCTCGGCGCCTTCCATGGCCGCCAGGCGCTCTTCGAAGGCACGCACCGACGGGTTGGTGTAGCGCGAGTAGACGTTGCCCGGCGTTTCGCCGGCAAAGCGCGCAGCGGCATCGGCCGCCGTGCGGAACACATAGCTGGAGGTCAGGAACAGCGCTTCGCTGTGCTCGGCCTCCGGTGTACGGTTTTGACCGGCGCGCACCGCCAGGGTGTCGAAACCGACACCCTCGAGGTCACTGTCCAGTCGCCCGGCATCCCATTGATCCGTCATGCCGTCGCTCCCAAATCAGTTGTTGTAGAGGTCGATGATCGCGCTGACCGCCTGGTTCTTGACCTTGGCCAGGTCGTTACGGGCCTGCTCGATACGGTCAAGGTAGGCTTCGTCGATGTCGCCGGTGACGTATTCACCGTTGAACACTGCGCAATCGAAGTGATCGATCTTGATCTTGCCGCCACCGACCGAGTCGATCAGGTCCGGCAGGTCCTGGTAGACCAGCCAGTCGGCGCCGATCAACTCGGCCACCTGTTCGGTGGTACGGTTGTGGGCGATCAGTTCGTGAACACTCGGCATGTCGATGCCGTAGACGTTGGGGTAGCGCACCGCAGGGGCTGCGGAGCAGAAGTAGACGTTCTTGGCGCCGGCTTCGCGGGCCATCTGGATGATCTGCTTGCACGTGGTGCCGCGCACGATCGAGTCGTCCACCAGCATCACGTTCTTGCCGCGGAATTCCAGCTCGATGGCGTTGAGTTTCTGGCGCACCGACTTCTTGCGGGCGGCCTGCCCAGGCATGATGAAGGTACGGCCGATGTAGCGGTTCTTGACGAAGCCTTCGCGGAACTTCACGCCCAGGCGGTTGGCCAGCTCCAGCGCTGCAGTACGGCTGGTGTCCGGGATCGGGATGACCACGTCGATGTCGTGTTCCGGGCGCTCGCGCATGATCTTGTCGGCGAGTTTTTCACCCATGCGCAGACGGGCCTTGTACACCGAGATACCGTCGATGATCGAGTCCGGGCGGGCCAGGTAGACGTGCTCGAAGATGCACGGCTGCAGCTTCGGCGCATCGGCGCACTGTTTGGTGAACAGCTGGCCTTCCTCGGTGATGTACACCGCTTCGCCCGGCGCCAGGTCGCGGATCAGGGTGAAGCCGAGCACGTCGAGGGCGACGCTTTCCGAGGCGATCATGTATTCCACGCCTTCGTCGGTGTGGCGCTGGCCGAACACCACCGGGCGGATGCCGTTCGGGTCACGGAAGCCGACAACACCGTAGCCGGTGATCATAGCAACGACCGCGTAGCCGCCGACGCAACGGCTGTGCACGTGGGAAACCGCGGCGAACACGTCTTCTTCGGTCGGCTGCAGCTTGCCACGCACGGCCAGCTCATGGGCGAACACGTTCAGCAGCACTTCCGAGTCGGAATTGGTGTTGACGTGGCGCAGGTCGGACTCGTAGATCTCCTTGGCCAGCTGCTCGACGTTGGTCAGGTTGCCGTTGTGCGCCAGGGTGATGCCATACGGCGAGTTGACGTAGAACGGCTGAGCCTCGGCCGACGTCGAGCTGCCCGCAGTCGGGTAGCGCACATGGCCGATGCCGATGTTGCCGACCAGGCGCTGCATGTGGCGCTGCTGGAAGACATCGCGCACCAGGCCATTGTCCTTGCGCAGGAACAACCGGCCGTCGTGGCTGGTCACGATACCGGCAGCGTCCTGGCCGCGGTGCTGGAGGACCGTAAGCGCGTCATACAGCGCCTGATTGACGTTCGACTTACCGACGATACCGACGATGCCACACATGCGACGCAACCCCTACTTTGATAAAACTTGAACGAACAGCACTCAGGGCTTTGCCGGCCCGAGCAACTGCTCCTTGAATGGAAGATCAGCCGGAGCGCTGATCACCCCACTTGAAGACCACTGATGAGTGAAACCCAGGATCAGGTTTTTCGACCAGTCAGCGACCAATAGAAATTGTGGTATCAGGCGAGATTCCTGCCACCAGCTGTCTTGCTGCACCGGCCCCAGGCTGAGCAGGCCGACCGCTACCACCACCAGCAGGCCCCCGCGCGCGGCACCAAAGGCCATGCCGAGGAAACGATCGGTGCCGGACAGCCCGGTCACGCGGATCAGCTCGCCGATCAGGAAGTTGAGCATGGCGCCCACCAGCAAGGTGGCGACGAAAAGAATGGCGCAGCCGGCGATGGTGCGCATCGACGGCGTCTGGATATAGCTCTCAAGGTACACCGAAAGCGAACCACCGAACATCCAGGCAACCGCCCCTGCGACGATCCAGATGAGCAGGGACAGGGCCTCCTTGACGAAGCCGCGTTTGAGACTGATCAGTGTGGAGACGGCGATGATCGCGATGATCGCCCAATCAACCAGGGTAAAGGCCACGGTGCTGCCTGCAGACGTTTGAGGCGGCGCATTTTACCAGAGCAAAAGGCTGGGAGTAAGCGGAATGTCAGGTGGATCCCTGAGTCAGCTTTTCAGGCCTGCATCCCCTACTGCAGGAGCGGCCTTGTGTCGCGAAAGGGCTGCAGAGCAGCCCCGGCAATTTCGCTATTTCGCTGAAATCTTGGGCCGCTTTGCGGCCCTTTCGCGACACGAGGCCGCCCCTACAGGGGCCGCGCTGCACTCAGCCTTTTTCAGGCTGGAAGCGCGTCACGAAGCCATTGAGCTTCTGCTGGCGGTTGATCACGTCTTTCAGCTTGTCTGCCTCGGCACGCTCGATCAACGGCCCGACATACACCCGGTTCATGCCACCGGCCGAACGGATGTAGGCGTTGTAGCCCTGGCTGCGCAGGGTCTTCTGCAGGTTCTCGGCACCGGCCCGGCTGGACAGGCTGGC
The DNA here is from genome assembly GCF_001320485.1 of Pseudomonas sp. NBRC 111130. Taxonomy (NCBI): domain Bacteria; kingdom Pseudomonadati; phylum Pseudomonadota; class Gammaproteobacteria; order Pseudomonadales; family Pseudomonadaceae; genus Pseudomonas; species Pseudomonas sp. NBRC 111130. The sequence continues at coordinate 25,858 of NZ_BCBG01000027.1, read as the reverse complement.
CAGCTGGATCGACCAGCTTACCGGCAGGCCATTGGCATCGATCTTCGACGGTGCAGGTGCAGGCGCTGGTGCAGTCGGCACTGGCGCGGCCGGCTTGGCAGCGGGTGCTGGCGTTTGCGCTGCCGCCTGCGGTTTGGGCTGGGCTTGCACCTGGGCCTGCGGCGACGGCGTGATCGGCTGGCTCGGCGCCTTCACCGGCGCCGTCGACTCGCTGACCACCACTGGCGGCTGCTCGGTCTGCTCGGGCTGTTCAGGCAGCGGCTGCGGCTCCGGCACCGTCACCGGCTCAACCTTGACCTCCGGCAGGGTCGGCATGGCCGGCGCCTGCGGGGCGTCGACATGTACCTGGCGCATCTCGTCCTGGCGGGTGAACAGCATTGGCAGGAAAATCACCGCCAGCGCCACCAGCACCAACGCACCCACCATGCGCTGCTTCATCCCTTTGTCCAGCACTGCCATCTAGTCACCCCTCCAGGGCCTGCCGCTCCAGCCATTCCAGGGCCTCGGCGACACAGAAAAACGAACCGAACAGCAGAATCTGATCATCCGCCGTCGCCTGCGCGCATTGCCCTTCAAGGGCTGCGTCGACGCTGGGGTAAGACTTCACCGCAGCGCCGTGGTTCGTCAAGGCAGCGGCCAATTCGCCAGCCGGACGGCTGCGCGGGGTATGCAGCGGCGCCACCGCCCACTCGTCGACCAAGCCGTGCAGCGGCGCGATGACGCCGTGCAGGTCCTTGTCGGCGAGCAGGCCGAACACTGCCAGGCGCCGCCCCTTCAATGGACGCGCAGCCAGGCGGCGGGCCAGATATTCGGCGGCGTGCGGGTTGTGCCCGACATCCAGCAACAGCTCCACGCGCCTACCCTGCCAGGTCAACTGGCGACGGTCGAGACGGCCGGTGATGCGGGTGTCGAGCAAGGCCTGACGGATCTGCCCGGCTTCCCACGGCAAGCCCATCAGCAGGTAGGCCTGCAGGGCCAGGGTAGCGTTTTCCATGGGCAGGTCGAGCAGCGGCAAACCGTGCAATGCTACCGGTTTGCCATCTGCAGTGACGCCGCGCCAGTCCCAGCCGCCTTCGCAGCTTGCCAGATCGAAATCACGGCCGCGCAGGAACAGCGGCGCCGCCAGTTCGGCGGCCTTGTCCAGCAACGGCTGCGGCGGATCGAGGTCACCGCACAGCGCCGGCCTGCCCTGGCGGAAGATGCCAGCCTTCTCGAAGGCCACCTGCTCGCGGGTATCGCCAAGGTATTCGACATGGTCGACGCCAATGCTGGTTACCAGCGCCAGGTCGGCATCCACCACGTTCACGGTGTCCAGGCGGCCACCGAGCCCCACTTCGAGCACCACGGCATCCAGCTGCGACTGGTAGAACAACCAGAACGCCGCCAGCGTGCCCATCTCGAAGTAGGTCAGGGAAATCTCGCCCCGCGCCGCCTCGACGGCGGCGAAGGCCTCGCACAGGCGCTCATCGCTGGCTTGCTGGCCATCGATCAGCACCCGTTCGTTGTAGCGCAACAGGTGGGGCGAACTGTACACCCCCACCTTCAGCCCCTGGGCCCGCAGCAGCGAGGCCACGAAGGCGCAGGTCGAGCCCTTGCCGTTGGTACCGGTCACGGTGACCACCCGTGGCGCCAGTTTGCCCAGCGCCAGCCGGGCAAGCACCTTCTGCGACCGCTCCAGGCCCATGTCGATGGCCGAGGGGTGCAATTGCTCGAGGTAGGCGAGCCACTCGCCCAGGGATCGTTGTTTCATCACGCGACCGCAGCGACCTCACGGGCCTGTTCCGGGGTCTGCTGGCCGGTCATTTGGGCCAGCAGGCGAGCCAGACGCGGGCGCAGTTCGCCACGGGAGATGATCAGGTCGATGGCGCCATGCTCCAGCAGGAACTCGCTGCGCTGGAAGCCTTCCGGCAGTTTTTCGCGCACGGTCTGCTCGATCACACGTGGACCGGCGAAGCCGATCAGGGCCTTCGGCTCACCGACGATGACGTCGCCAAGCATTGCCAGACTGGCGGAAACGCCGCCGTAGACGGGGTCGGTCAGCACCGAGATGAACGGGATGCCTTCTTCGCGCAAGCGTGCCAGCACGGCCGACGTCTTGGCCATCTGCATCAGCGAGATCAGCGCTTCCTGCATACGCGCACCGCCGGAGGCGGAGAAGCAGACCATCGGGCAGCGGTTTTCCAGGGCGTAGTTGGCGGCACGCACGAAACGCTCACCGACGATGGCGCCCATGGAGCCCCCCATGAACGAGAACTCGAAGGCGCTGACCACGATCGGCATGCCCATCAGGGTGCCGCTCATGGAGATCAGGGCGTCTTTTTCGCCAGTCTGCTTTTGCGCACCGGCCAGGCGGTCCTTGTACTTCTTGCCGTCACGGAACTTCAGGCGGTCGACCGGCTCCAGCTCGGCACCAAGTTCGGCGCGGCCTTCCGGGTCGAGGAAGATGTCGATGCGGGCACGTGCGCCGATGCGCATGTGGTGGTTGCACTTGGGGCAGACATCCAGGGTCTTTTCCAGCTCCGGACGATACAGCACGGCCTCGCAGGCCGGGCACTTGTGCCACAGGCCTTCCGGCACCGAGCTCTTCTTCACCTCGGAACGCATGATCGAAGGGATCAGTTTGTCGACTAACCAGTTGCTCATGCTTTCTTTCTCCAGTATTGGCGGACGGGGACCGGACTGGCCGGCCATGCCCTGCCCTTGAGCTCAAATTCTTCTATGAAACGATGACGACCCGGCCACAGGGACTGCCTGCGCACCGCGCCGTCTTCAATCTGTCGTTTGGCCACGCGGCTTGCCGCTGGCCGCCCCGCAGGGCTGCGAAACCTATGGACGATGGCGCGCCGCCAGCCGTCACATCTGCGGTCACGCCTGTTTCACCGCACGCATGAAGGCTTCGATCTTCGCTGCATCCTTGATGCCCTTGGCCTGCTCCACACCGCCACTGACATCCACCGCATACGGGCGCACCTGGGCGATTGCCTGGCCGACGTTGCCGGCCGACAGCCCGCCCGCGAGGATGATCGGCTTGCTCAGCCGCGCCGGGACCAGCGACCAGTCGAAGGCCTCGCCGGTACCACCTGGTACACCGGCCACGTAAGTGTCGAGGAGAATGCCGCGGGCGCCGGCATAGCGCTGGCAGGCGGCCTCCAGGTCATCGCCGGGGCGCACCCGCAGCGCCTTGATCCAGGGGCGATGATAGCCTTCGCAATCAGCCGGGGTCTCATCGCCGTGGAACTGTAGCAGGTCCAGGGGCACCACCTCGAGGATCTCGTTCAGCTCACAACGCGAGGCGTTGACGAACAGCCCGACCGTGGTCACGAACGGCGGCAGCTCGGCAATGATCGCCCGTGCCTGGCGCACGTCCACGGCACGCGGGCTCCTGGCATAGAAGACGAAGCCGATGGCATCGGCGCCCGCCTCGGCGGCGGCCAGCGCGTCCTCGATGCGGGTAATCCCGCAGATCTTGCTGCGAACGTTGCTCATGGACTGCAAACCCTGAGTGAACTTGTGAAGGGCCCGATGTTAGCAAATGACTTTTGACGCGTCAGTCGGCCAACGCCTCGTAACCGGTCAAAAAGTGTGGACCGATGTAACGCTGCGGCAACTGGAACTCTTCCGGGTACTCCACTTGCACCAGGTACAAGCCGTAAGGGTGCGCGGTAACGCCGCCCTCGCGGCGGTTACGCCCTTCCAGCACCTCGCGCGCCCACTCGACCGGACGCTCACCCGCACCGATGGTCATCAGCACGCCGGCGATATTGCGCACCATGTGGTGCAGGAAAGCGGTGGCACGCACGTCCAGGACAATCATCTGGCCATGGCGGGTCACACGCAGGTGGTGGATATGCTTGATCGGCGACTTGGCCTGGCACTGGCTGGCGCGGAAGGCGCTGAAATCATGGGTACCGAGCAGGTACTGGGCGGCCTGGGCCATGCGCCCGACGTCGAGCGGGCGGTGGTTCCAGGTCACTTCCTCGGCCAGGTGCGCAGGACGAATCGGGTCGTTGTAGATCACATAGCGGTAGCGCCGGGCACAAGCCTTGAAGCGCGCATGGAAGTCCGCCGGCATCGGCCGCGACCAGACCACGCTGATGTCGTGGGGCAGGTTGAAATTGGTGCCCAGGGTCCAGGCGCGCTCGTCACGCACGGCGCGGGTATCGAAATGCACGACCTGCCCGCAGCCGTGCACGCCGGCATCTGTGCGCCCGGCACAGATGACGCTGATCGGCTCGTCGGCCACCTTCGACAGCGCCTGCTCCAGGGCCTGCTGGACGCTGGGCACGCCGCTGGCCTGGCGCTGCCAGCCGCGATAGCGCGAGCCTTTGTATTCCACACCCAGGGCAATGCGGGTGAAGCCTTCGGCGGCCGATTCGGAGCCGACAGTGTCGATGATGTCCAAGAGCGTGAAACCTGTGGGTGATACGGAATGGCGGGATTATAACGACAACGGCAGCCGTGTAGGGCTGCCATTGATTTTGCATGAGCTTCGATGGCCTCTTCGCGACTGAAGCCGCGAAGAGGCCATCGAAGGCGCACTCAGACCAGGCGCGAGAGCATCTCTTCGGCTTCCTGACGCTGGCCGTCATCACCGTCCTTGACCACTTCGTCGAGGATGTCACGAGCCCCTTGATGGTCGCCCATGTCGATATAGGCACGCGCCAGGTCGAGCTTGGTCGCCACTTCGTCGGCACCGGAGAAGAAGTCGAAGTCCAGGTCATCCAGCGGCTCGGGTTCGGCTGCGGCGTCCTCGGCGGTGAAGTGTGGCTCCAGGGATGGCGACTCAAGGCTCTGCGACAGCTTGTCCAGCTCGGCGTTGACGTCGTTCAGCTCCGAGGCAAAACTCTTGGCCGCCGGCGAGTCGTCTTCCAGTGACAACGAAAGATCGAAGTCTTCCGGCAGTTCCAGCTCGGAAATCGGCTCGAATTCCGGGAGCGTGTCGAAGGCTGCCAGTTCGGCGGCGACATCCACCGGCTCTTCTTCCGCCGCAGCCGGGGCAGCCGCCTCGCCACTGTCAAGATCGAAATCGGACAGGTCGAAATCGGCCAGGTCGTCGACGCTCTGCGGCTCGGCCTGGGCTTGGGCCAGCAAGGCTTCGAAATCGGCATCGGCATCGGTTTCCGGCGCCACGGCTGCCGGTTCAGCGGGCACCTGCGCTTGAGCCAGTGACGGCTCATCCAGCGTCGGCGGCTCGAGCTGATCATCTAACGGCAGATCATCCCCGAGGCTCAGGTCGAAGGCGCTGTCCAGGTCGTTATCATCGAGTACCGAGGTCTCGGTGAAAGCCTCGGCGGCTGCTTCCAGATCAGGCTCAGTTGCCGGCTCCGGCTCGACCACCGCCTGCGGCTCAGGCTGCGCTTCGGCTGGCGCTTGCGGCTGTTCCTGCAGCAACTCCTGGACATACTGCTCGTCCATTTCCGCGGCCAGTGCCGCAGCCCCCACGCCAGCGGCGGCAGCGAGCCCCAGCATGGCCGGGTAGCGCTCCTTGAGGCTGTTGACCTGCGCCGTGTTCGCTTCGCTGCCAGGCAGCTTGCGCTCCTGCTCGACGAAAGCGCTGTGGTCGCCCTGGCGAGCGTAAACGTCCATCAGCTTGAGGCGCAGGGTGTCATTCTCCGGCTGCGCCGCCACTGCTGCTTCCAGCAGGTCGGCCGCGTGGTTCAGGCGACCACGCGACAGGCTCAGATCCACCTCAGCCAGCAATTCGGCATTCGGGTCCTGTACCGGCTCGGGCTCGGCAACCGCGGCCGCAGGTGCGGGGGCGGCCGGTTTTTCCGCGGCCACGGCAGCGGCAGCAGAAGCCGCCACCACGGCAGGCGACAGGGTGACGCTCGGCGCGGACACTTCCAGCCCATCGAAGCTGCTCGGTGGCAGGTCGAGGTCCGGGCTGCGCTCGCCTTCCTCAGCCAGCGCGCGGGCCATGCGCAGGTGTTTTTCCGCCTCTTGCTGCGCCTTGCGCTTGCGCGCCAGCAGCAACAGCAGGAGCAACAGCACGAGGAACGCGGAGCCGGCGATCAGGCCCAGCACCACAGGATTGGCCAGCATCTCATCGATGGCACCTGGCTGTGCAGGCGCAACCTCGTCGGCGGGAGCTGCAGCCGGGGCCGTATCGACTGCTGCCGGCGCTGGCGCGACCACCGGTTCGGCCGGGGCCAAACCTGCCGCAGGTGGCTGCGCAGGGGCCGGCTCACCCGGCAAGGCGCCCGCAGGCGGTGCTTCAGCTGCCGCCCCCTGGGCTTCGAGGCGCGCCAACTGGTCATTCTTCAGCTGAATCAGCTTCTGCAGCTTGTCCATCTGACTCTGCAGGTCACTCACCCGGCTTTTCAATTCTTCGTTGTCACGACGGCTGGTATCCAGGCTTTCCTGGGCCACCGCCAGCGTGTCGCTGATGGCCTTGGCACTGTTGCCGCCAGCCTGCGTGCCGGGGCTGACCAGGCGCAGGTTGTCACCCTGGGCGATACGCTCGGGCGCGGCATCGGCGGCACCGCGGCGGGTGGCATCCAGCTGCCGTGCACGCGGCCCCAGGCGCCGGCCTTCACGCCAGGCGGCGTACTGCTCGGCCACTTCGCGATTGGCTTCGCCCTGGGGAATGCTCTGAATCTGCTGCTGATCGGGCAGGCGCAAGACCTGGCCCACCTTCAGCTGGTTGATGTTGTTGCCGATAAAGGCATCCGGGTTGAGTGCCTGGATGGCGATCATGGTCTGCTGCACCGAGCCACCGCCCTGGGTGTTGCGGGCAGCGATCTGCCACAGGGTGTCGCGGCGTTTGGTGGTGTAGCTGCCTGCGCTGCTGGTGGCCGGGTTGACATTGCCGGCAGCAGGCTGCTGGCCCTGGGCCTTGGCCTGGTCGAGCAACACGCTGTAGTCACGCAGCAGGCGGCCCTGCGGCCACATCACCTGGACCAGGAACTTGACCACCGGGCCAGGCAACGGCTGGCTGGAAGTGACCCGCAGCACGCTCTTGCCGTTGGGGTTGATCACCGGGGTGAACGTCAGGTCTTCGAGGTAGCCTGGAAGCTCCACACCGGCCTTGCTGAACTCTTCCGGTGGCGCCAGGCTCGGCGCCACTTCGGCTGCGGTGAGGTCGCGCACATCGAGCAGTTCGATCTCGGCGTCCAGAGGCTGGTTCTGTGCCGACTTCAATGTCAGTTCACCCAACCCCAGGGCATTCGCCATGCCAGACGTCAGCGCCGAAGCTGCCGCCATGGCCAGAACCAGTTTGCGAATTCGAAGCATGACCTCTTCCCTTGTATGAATCGTCCCAAAAACCTGCGTGCGGCGTGGGACAAAAGTGCTCGCCAGTATCTTTTACACCATGTGTTTAATCAACAATTGCGCCACCTGTACGGCGTTCAAAGCAGCGCCCTTGCGCGCATTGTCAGTGGTCAACCAAAGGTTGAGCTGCTGTTTTTCGTCAATTCCATGGCGTACACGACCAACATAGACCACGTCTTGGCCGACTGCGTCACCGACCGGGGTCGGATAATCGTCGTTTGCCACCAGCTCGATGCTTTCGGCCTGTTCCAGTGCCTGGTTGACCTGGCCCAGATCGACCGGGCGACGGCTCTGCACCGCCACACTGAAGCTATCGCCGAAAAACACCGGGACTTGAATGCAGCTCACGGAAATCTTCAGTTCCGGCAGGCCCAGCAGCACGCGAAGTTCACCCACCAGGCGGCGCTCTACGGCAGTATGCCCCTGCTCGTCGACGCCCCCGACCTGGGCCAGCACGTTGAAGGCCATCTGGCGATCGAAGAAGCGCGGCTCCAGTGGCCGGGCATTGAGCAGCTCGGCGGTTTGCCGGGCCAGTTCGCTGACCGCTTCACGGCCTTGCGCCGACACCGCCAGGGCAGCCATGACCTGCACCCGCTCGATATCCAGTTGGCCCTTGAGCGGTGCCAGGGCAACCGCCAGGGCCACGGCGGCGCAGCTGGGGCTGGTGATGCGCGCAGGCAGGCTGAGGCTGGCGACACTGTCACCATTGGCCTCCGGCACCACGGCGAGGGCATTGTCCAGGCCGCCGGAAAGGTCGATGACCGTGCAGCCGGCCTGCTCGGCCTTGCTGGCAAAACTGCGGCTGACGGCCGGACTGGTGGCAAAGAAGGCCAGCCTGACCTGGGCGAAGTCGAAACTGTCGACCTCACGCACCTTGAGCTTCCTGCCGGCGAACATCATGCTGCTGCCCGCCGATTCCATGCTGGCCAGCAGGTGCAGGGTGCCAACCGGGAAGGCCAGCTCTTCGAGGATCTGCACGAGGGTTTCACCGACGCTGCCGGTGGCGCCGACGACGGCGATATCCAGGGGAGTGGTCATGCTAGGGATCCTTTTGCTGAAACGGCGGGGGCGGCACTTTACTTGGATTGTAGGCTTTTGTCTGTGCTGGCCTCTTCGCGGGTGAACCCGCTCCCACAGGTACAGCGCTATCTTGAGGGTCTGTGTTTTTCCTGTGTGGGTTCACCCGCGAAGAGGCCAGTGCAGGCATAAAAAAACCCGCGCTGTCACCAGCGCGGGTTTTCGGTGCAGCCCAAGCGATCAACGCTCCAGCAGGATCCGCAGCATGCGCCGCAGCGGTTCGGCGGCGCCCCACAGCAGCTGGTCACCCACGGTGAACGCGCCCAGGTACTGCGACCCCATGTTCAGCTTGCGCAGGCGGCCAACCGGGATGTTCAGGGTACCGGTCACCTTGGTCGGGGTCAGCTCTTGCATGCTGATCTCGCGCTGGTTCGGCACCAGTTTCACCCACGGGTTGTGCTGGCTGATCATGCCTTCGATGTCGGCCAGAGGCACATCCTTGTTCAGCTTGATGGTCAGCGCCTGGCTGTGGCAGCGCATGGCGCCGATGCGCACGCAGATGCCATCGACCGGGATAGGGCTCTTGAAGCGGCCGAGGATCTTGTTGGTCTCGGCCTGGGCCTTCCACTCTTCGCGGCTCTGGCCGTTGGGCAGCTCCTTGTCGATCCACGGGATCAGGCTACCGGCCAGCGGCACGCCGAAGTTCTCGGTCGGGAACCCATCGCCACGCATGGTTTCAGCCACCTTGCGGTCGATGTCGAGGATGGCGCTGGCCGGGTTGGCCAGGTCATCGGCAACGGCTGCATGGGTAGCCCCCATCTGCTTGATCAGCTCGCGCATGTTCTGAGCACCAGCACCGGAAGCCGCCTGGTAGGTCATGGCGCTCATCCACTCGACCAGGCCAGCTTCGAACAGGCCGCCCAGGCCCATCAGCATCAGGCTGACCGTGCAGTTGCCGCCGATGTAGTTCCTGGTACCGGCATCGAGCTGCTGGTCGATGACCTTGCGGTTGACCGGGTCCAGCACGATCACCGCATCGTCCTGCATGCGCAGCGACGAAGCGGCATCGATCCAGTAACCCTGCCAGCCGGCTTCACGCAGCTTGGGGAACACCTCGTTGGTATAGTCGCCGCCCTGACAGGTCAGGATCACGTCGAGGGTCTTGAGTTCTTCAATCGAATAAGCGTCCTTGAGCGGAGCAATATCCTTGCCCACGTTCGGGCCCTGGCCACCTACGTTGGAGGTGGTGAAGAACACCGGCTCGATAAGGTCGAAATCCTGCTCCTCCAGCATCCGCTGCATGAGCACGGAACCGACCATACCGCGCCAACCGATCAGACCTACACGTTTCATCGCAACTACACCTTTGCTAAAAGTGGGCCGCCACCTCGAGTTTTTGGTGGCGGGCCAGAGAGATTACAGATTCCGCAGCGCTGCGACTACTGCGTCGCCCATTTCCTGCGTGCCTACTTTGTTGCAGCCGGCCGACCAGATGTCACCGGTGCGCAGGCCCTGGTCCAGCACGATGCTGACCGCCTTCTCTATCGCCTCGGCTGCCGCCTGCTGGTTGAAGCTGTAACGCAGCATCATCGACACCGACAGGATGGTCGCCAGCGGGTTGGCGATGCCCTGCCCGGCGATGTCCGGGGCCGAACCGTGGCAAGGCTCGTACATGCCCTTGTTTTCGGCGTCCAGGGAGGCTGAAGGCAGCATGCCGATGGAACCGGTCAGCATGGAAGCCTCATCCGACAGAATGTCACCGAACATGTTGTCGGTCACTACCACGTCGAACTGTTTCGGTGCGCGAACCAGCTGCATCGCAGCGTTATCGACGTACATGTGGCTCAGTTCGACGTCCGGATAGTCCTTGGCCACATCTTCGACCACTTCACGCCACAGCTGGCTGGAGGCCAGGACGTTGGCCTTGTCCACCGAGCACAGCTTCTTGCCACGCACGCGGGCCATGTCGAAGCCGACCCGGGCGATACGGCGCACTTCGCTTTCGCTGTAGGGCAGGGTGTCGTAGGCCTGGCGCTCGCCACCTTGCAGCTCGCGCTGACCCCGCGGGGCACCGAAGTAAATGCCGCCGGTCAGCTCGCGGACGATGAGGATATCCAGGCCCGAGACGATTTCCGGCTTCAGCGAAGATGCATCGGCCAGTTGCGGGTAGAGAATGGCCGGGCGCAGGTTGGCGAACAGGCCCAGTTGCGAACGGATTTTCAGCAAGCCGCGTTCCGGGCGGATGTCACGTTCGATCTTGTCCCATTTCGGGCCGCCTACGGCGCCCAGCAGCACGGCGTCGGCCTTGCGGGCACGCTCCAGGGTTTCATCGGCCAGCGGTACGCCGTGCTTGTCGATGGCGGCGCCGCCGATCACGTCGTGCTCGAGGCTGAAGCCGAGCTGGAACTTGTCGTTGGCCAACTCCAGCACCTTGACCGCCTCGGCCATGATTTCCGGGCCAATGCCATCACCTGGGAGAATCAGAATCTGCTTGCTCATGCTTTCCTCTATACATTCACGCGGTGCGGCCATGCGGGCCTCACCGAAAAGTTCTTATCGCTCGACCCACAACACCAGCACATCGGTGCTGAACGAGCCATCGGCCTCGATCTGGTAATACTGCCGTACTTCTGCGCCCATGGCTTGCTGCAATTGGAGAATGGCAACGCGCATCGGCTCGGGGGTGCGCATGCGCTCGACCCAGCTGCTGAATTCCAGGCGTAGTGGCTGGCGCGTGTGGCTGCGCACGTGCAGGCCGGCTTCGCTGACCTGGCGCTGCCATTCGGCGGCCGAGTAGTCGCGCACGTGACTGGTGTCGCGCAGCACTTCCACGGCCTGCAGGTAGGTGTCGAGCAACGGGCTGCCCGGCGACATCACGTCGATGAACGCTGCCACGCCGCCCGGCTTGAGCACCCGGCGCACTTCGCGCAGGGCCACGCCCAGGTCGCTCCAGTGATGCGCCGAATAGCGGCTGAAGACGAAGTCGAACGACGCGTCGGCGAACGGCAAGCGTTCGGCCGCACCGCATTCGGTGGTGATATTGCCCAGGCCGCGCTCGCTGGCGGCGCTGGCAACCACGTCGAGCATCGATTGCGAGAGGTCGTAGGCGACCACCTCAGCGACCAGGGGCGCGACGTGGAAACTGACATGACCGGCACCGCAGCCCAGGTCCAGCACGCGGGCATCGCCCTGCCCTGCCAGCGCGGCCTGCAACAGGGCGAACTCGCTGCCCTGGGCGTGCACGGCGCTGCTGAGGTAGGCGCTGGCCTGTTCGCCGAACTGGCGTTGGACCACATCGGTGTGGGTGGTGCTGATCATGATTCAATCCTTTAGAAATTTGTTGCCAGGACCGGCCTCTTCGCGGGCATGCCCGCGAAAGGGCCGACACTGTCACCTACAAATGTCAGGCATCACGGAACAGCCAAGGCTGGCCGGCGCGGTGCTTGCCTTCGAATGCCTTGATCGCGTCGCTGTCCTGCAGGGTCAGGCCGATGTCGTCCAGGCCATTGAGCAGGCAATGCTTGCGGAACGCGTCGATTTCGAAGTGCAGCACCTTGCCATCCGGGCGGGTCACCGCCTGCGCCTGCAGGTCGATGGTCAACTGGTAGCCCGGGTTGGCTTCGACCTGCTTGAACAGCTCGTCGACTTCCTCGTCGCTGAGGATGATCGGCAGCAAGCCGTTCTTGAAGCTGTTGTTGAAGAAGATGTCGGCGAAGCTCGGTGCGATCACGCTGCGGAAGCCGTATTCATCCAGTGCCCAGGGCGCGTGCTCACGGCTCGAACCGCAACCGAAGTTCTCCCGTGCCAGCAGTACGCTGGCCCCCTGGTAACGCGCGTGGTTGAGCACGAATTCCTGGTTCAGCGGGCGCTTGCTGTTGTCCTGGTACGGCTGACCGACATCCAGGTAACGCCATTCGTCGAACAGGTTGGGGCCGAAACCGGTGCGCTTGATCGACTTGAGGAACTGCTTGGGGATGATCTGGTCGGTGTCGACGTTGGCACGATCCAACGGCGCGACGAGACCGGTGTGCTGGGTAAAGGCTTTCATGCTGCGCTCCCTTGGATCAACTCGCGGACATCGATGAAGTGGCCAGTCACCGCGGCGGCGGCGGCCATGGCCGGGCTGACCAGGTGAGTACGGCCACCGGCGCCCTGACGGCCTTCGAAGTTGCGGTTGGACGTGGACGCACAGTGCTCGCCGCTTTCCAGGCGATCCGGGTTCATTGCCAGGCACATCGAGCAGCCGGGTTCACGCCATTCGAAGCCGGCTTCGAGGAAGATCTTGTCCAGGCCTTCACGTTCGGCCTGGGCCTTGACCAGGCCCGAACCTGGCACCACCAGCGCCTGCTTGACCGTCGCGGCAACCTTGCGGCCCTTGGCGATCGCGGCGGCGGCGCGCAGGTCTTCGATGCGCGAGTTGGTGCACGAACCGATGAATACGCGGTCGAGCTTGATGTCGGTAATCGCCTGGTTGGCGGCGAGGCCCATGTACTTGAGGGCGCGCTCGATCGAACCGCGCTTGATCAGGTCTGGCTCGGCAGCCGGGTCCGGCACGCGCTGGTCGACGGCCAAGACCATTTCCGGCGAAGTGCCCCAGCTGACTTGCGGCTTGATCTGCGCAGCGTCGAGTTCGACCACGGTGTCGAACACGGCATCGTCGTCGGACACCAGGTCTTTCCACGCCTCGACGGCACGCTTCCAATCTTCTCCCTTGGGCGCATACGGGCGGCCTTCGACGTAGGCGATGGTGGTTGCGTCGGTCGCTACCAGGCCCACACGGGCACCGGCTTCGATGGACATGTTGCAGATGGTCATGCGGCCTTCCATGGACAATTCACGGATGGCGCTGCCAGCGAACTCCATGGCGTGGCCATTACCACCGGCCGTGCCGATCTTGCCGATCACGGCAAGGACGATGTCCTTGGCGGTGACGCCGGCTGGCAACTGGCCTTCAACCCGTACCAGCATGTTCTTCATCTTCTTGGCAACCAGGCACTGGGTGGCGAGCACATGCTCGACCTCGGAGGTACCGATGCCGTGGGCCAAGGCGCCGAAAGCGCCGTGGGTGGAGGTGTGCGAGTCACCGCAGACCACGGTCATGCCCGGCAAGGTGGCGCCCTGCTCCGGGCTGATGACGTGGACGATGCCCTGGCGTTCGTCGTTCATCTTGAATTCGACGATGCCATATTCGTCACAGTTTTCATCGAGGGTCTGCACCTGCAGGCGCGACACCTGGTCGACGATGGCTTCGATGCCGCCCTTGCGCTCTGGCGTGGTCGGCACGTTGTGGTCCGGGGTGGCGATGTTGGCATCGATGCGCCACGGCTTGCGATTGGCCAGGCGCAGGCCTTCGAAGGCCTGGGGCGACGTCACTTCGTGAATGATATGGCGGTCGATGTAGATCAAGGACGAGCCGTCATCACGGCGCTTGACCTCATGGGCTTCCCAGAGTTTGTCGTAGAGCGTTTTGCCAGCCATCAGACTGTTCCTCATCAGCGTCTTTCTATGCCAAAGACCCCTTGGCTTGTACGGACGATGCTATGGGGTTAGATTGAATAACTCAAATTCATAATTTTTATGCTTTGGATAACCAAAAGGAATCCGAAATCGTGGACCTGGCCAACCTCAGCGCGTTCATTGCCATTGCCGAGACCGGCAGCTTCTCGGGTGCCGGCGAGCGCCTGTTTCTGACCCAGCCAGCGATCAGCAAACGCATCGCTGGCCTGGAACAGCAACTGGACGTGCGCCTGTTCGACCGCCTGGGGCGCGAAGTGACCCTGACCGAAGCCGGCCGCGCCCTGCTGCCCCGCGCCTACCAGATCCTCAACGTTCTCGATGATACCCGCCGGGCGCTGACCAACCTCAACGGCGAGGTGAGCGGTCGCCTGACCCTGGCAACCAGCCACCATATCGGCCTGCATCGCCTACCGCCGCTGCTGCGGGCATTTACCCGTCAGTACCCCGCCGTAGCGCTGGATATTCAGTTCATGGATTCGGAACAGGCCTACGATGAAATCCTCCACGGCCGCGCCGAAATCGCCGTCATCACCCTCGCCCCCGAGCCTCACCACCTGGTCGAGGCCGTTCCGGTCTGGGACGACGCCCTGGACTTCGTGGCGGCGCCCGAGCATCCACTGGCCAGCAACCAGGCGGTCAGCCTGGCCGATGTCGCCCGCCACCCGGCGGTATTCCCCGGCGGCAATACTTTCACCCACCACATCGTCCAGCGCCTGTTCGAAAGCCAGGGCCTGACGCCGAACATCGCCATGAGCACCAACTACCTGGAGACCATCAAGATGATGGTGTCGATCGGCCTGGCGTGGAGCGTGCTGCCCCGGACTATGCTGGATGATCAGGTTGCACCTATCGCCTTGCCCGGCATACAGCTGTCGCGCCAGCTAGGCTACATTCTGCACACGGAGCGAACGCTATCGAACGCTGCCAGGGCCTTCATGGCCCTGCTCGACAGCCACGCAGGGTCCGCCTGACCGGCCGTCAGCTCGGCATTTCCAACTTCATGGACGCGTCACACGCCAAAGGTCTGGTACCAATGCCCAAATCAGCAAAACGTTTTCCGCGCCTGCCGCGCATCCCAGCGGCCGACCCGCAGGAATCGGAACAGGCCTGGCAGAATGCCCCGCAGCTGCTGGCCGCCCTCAACGGCGCACGCCTGGGCGCCTGGCTGTGGGATATCGACACCGGCAGGATCAGCTGGTCAAGGTGCACCCAGGCGCTGTTCGGCTTCGACCCGCAACGCCCGCTGCCCAACGACATCGATTACCTCGACCTGCTGCCGGAAGAAGACCGTGCGCGTACCCGGCAACTGTTCCACGCGGTGGTCAATGGCGAGCCGGTGGAACAAGCCATGCGCCATCGCATCCGGTGGCCGGATGGCACCCTGCACTGGCTGGAAATCAACGGCAGCCTGACCCATGACCCTCACGGCCGGCGCCAGATGATCGGGGTGATCCGCGAAATCACCCGTCAGCGCGAACGGGAAACCGCGCTGATCAACTCGGAAAAGCGCTTCGCCACGCTGTTCCACCTGAGCCCCAACGCCATTTTACTGAGCCGCCGCCAGGACGGCATGATCATCGAGGTCAACCAGCACTTCGAAGACATGTTCGGCTGGCCCGGCGGCCAGGTGATCGGCAAGACCAGTATCGAGCTGGGCCTGTGGGTGAACCCCGAACAACGTCACCAGGTCATCGAGGCCACCCGCGGCAACCACGGCCCGGCGATCATGGAAGTGCAGTTCCGCGCCAGCACCGGCAAGCTCCACGACGGCATCCTGTGCACCCAGAGCATCGAGATGGAGGGCGTGACCTACCTGATCAGCACCTTTGTCGACACCACCGAGCGCAAACGCGCCGAACAGGCCCTCAAGGACAGCCAGGAACGCCTGGACCTGGCGCTGGACTCGGCGCAACTGGGTACCTGGGACTGGCACATCCCCAGCGGCATGCTCTACGGCTCGGCCCGCGCCGCACAATTGCACGGGCTGGACCCGGTGCCGTTCCACGAGTCGTTCGATTCGTTCTTCGAAGGCGTGCCGGAACACGAACGCTCCAGCATGCGCCAGGCCTACCGCAGCCTGCGCGAAGGCCCGGCTGGCAACTACCAGATCACCTACCGCGTGCAGCTGGAAAACGGCACTTCGCGCTATATCGAAAGCCGTGCTCGGCTGTATCGCGATGAGCAGGGCAACCCGTTGCGCATGGCTGGTACCTTGCTGGATATCACCGAGCAGGTGGAGCGCGAACAGCGCCTGAGCGCCTCGGAAGAAAAATTCGCCAGCCTGTTCCAGGTCAGCCCCGACCCGATCTGCGTGACCCGCCAGGACACCGGCCAGTTCATCGAGATCAACCCGGCCTTCACCCAGACCTTCGGCTGGAGCGCCGAACAGGTGATCGGCCGCACCGCCGAAGAGATCGGCCTGTGGGCCGAGTCGATCGAACGCGCCCAGCGCATCGAGCGGGTGATCCGCGAGCAGGCACTGAGCAACGTGGCGGTGGTGGTCAACCACCGCAATGGCGCGCCACTGACCTGCGTCATTGCCAGCCGCCTGATAAGCGTCGATGACCAGCCGTGCAGCGTCACCACGCTGCGCGACATCACCCAGCAGCAACGCGCCGAAGCGGCGCTCAAAGCCAGCGAAGAGAAGTTCGCCAAGGCCTTCCACTCCAGCCCGGACGCCATCACCATCACCGAACGCCGCAGCGGCCGCTACCTGGAGGTCAACGACGGCTTCTGCCGGCTGACGGGCTACAGCGCTGACGAAGTGATCGGCCGCAGCGTCTACGAAATCGGCATCTGGGCCGACGACAAGCAGCGCAGCGCACTGCTCAGCGAGCTCAAGGAGCGTGGCCGGGTGCACCACCGGGAGATGCTCGGGCGCAACAAGCGCGGCGACATCCTCACCGTGGAGGTGTCGGTGGAGCCGATCAGCCTCAACGAGGCGGACTGCCTGCTGCTGACCGCCCGCGATGTCAGCCAGCTGAAGAACGCCCAGGCGCAGATTCGCCACCTCGCCTACCACGACCCGCTGACCAACCTGCCCAACCGCGCCTTGCTGATGGACCGCCTGAGCCAGCAGATCGCCCTGCTGCGCCGCCACAACCTGCGCGGCGCGCTGCTGTTCCTTGACCTCGACCACTTCAAGCACATCAACGACTCGCTCGGGCACCCGGTGGGCGACACAGTGCTGAAGATTATTACCGCCCGCCTGGAAGCCAGTGTGCGCCTGGAAGACACCGTGGCGCGCCTGGGCGGCGATGAGTTCGTGGTGCTGCTCAGCGGCCTGGAAGGCAGCCGCGAGGCCGTGGAAGGCAAGGTTCGCGAACTGGCCGACACCCTGCGCGAACTGCTGGCCGAACCGATGTCGCTGGATGGCCAGCGCCTGCAGGTTACGCCGAGTATCGGCGTGGCATTGATCCCCGACCACGGCACCACGCCGGCTGACTTGCTCAAGCGCGCCGATATCGCCCTGTACCGGGCCAAGGACTCCGGGCGCAATACCACCGAACTGTTCCATACCACCATGCAGAAGGCCGCCAGCGAGCGCCTGCGCATGGAAAGCGACCTGCGCCTGGCCCTGGCGCGGGGCGAACTGGCCTTGCATTTCCAGCCCCAGGTCGATGCCCGCGACAATCGCATCGTCGGTGCCGAAGTGCTGCTGCGCTGGCATCATCCGCAACTGGGCCAGCAACCGCCGGCGCAGTTCATCCAGGTGCTGGAAGAAAGCGGCCTGATACTGGAAGTTGGCAGCTGGATTCTCGACGAAGCCTGCGATGCCTGCGCGCACATGCTCGAGGACGGCCTGATCGACGCCAGTGATTTCAGCCTGTGCGTGAACATCAGCCCGCGGCAGTTCCGCCAGAACGATTTCGTCGAGCGGGTACTGCGCAGCCTGGATGACTACCGCCTGCCACGGCAGATGCTGAAGCTGGAGATCACCGAGGGCATCGTCATCCAGAACCTGGAAGACACCATCAGCAAGATGCGTGAACTCAAGCGCTATGGCGTGAGCTTTGCCATGGACGACTTTGGCACCGGCTATTCCTCGCTCACCTACCTCAAGCGCCTGCCGGTGGATGCCTTGAAAATCGACCAGACGTTTGTCCGCGACGCACCCGATGACCCCAACGATGCCGAGATTGTCCGCGCCATCGTGGCCATGGCCCGCAGCCTGGACCTGGCGGTGATTGCCGAAGGGGTGGAACTGACCGAACAACTGGCGTTTCTCGAACGCCTGGGCTGCTACCTGTACCAGGGCTACCTGCACAGCCGGCCGTTGCCGCTGCCGGAGTTCAGGCAGATGTTGCTGGAAGCACCGGCAGATTACTGAAACGAAAAAAGGGCACCCGAAGGTGCCCTTTTTTCATCCTGAACTCAGTTCAGTGCTGGCTGGTCGCCATTGATCGGGATGCGCTTGGCCTTGGCTTCTTCCGGCACGATGCGCAGCAGGTCGATGCTGAGCAGGCCGTTGGCCAGGCCAGCCGACTTGACCTCGATATGGTCGGCCAGGCGGAACGACAGCTTGAAGGCACGCTGGGCAATGCCCTGGTGCAGGTAGGTCACTTCAGCGGTGCCGTTCTCGCGCTTGCCACCGATTACGGTCAGGACACCCTTTTCGACTTGCAGGTCGAGGTCCTGCTCCTGGAAGCCGGCTGCGGCCACCACGATGCGATAGTGGTCATCGCCATGTTTTTCCACGTTGTAGGGAGGGTAGCTGCTACCCGCCTCATTGCGCGCCGCAGACTCGAACAGGTCGTTGAAACGGTCGAAGCCAACGGAATGGCGGAACAGTGGAGCGAGAGAGAAAGCGGTAGTCATGGTCATAAACTCCTGAGGTTCAGCAAGTAAAGTCACTGCGCGACCCGACTTCGGCATCGCGTACTCAAGAGATATGGCCAGCGGGAAAGCTTTCAAGGGGATCGCTGAAAAAATATGGAATCAGTGTCAGGTTTTTCGCGGGCATGCCCGCTCCCACAGGTACAGCACCGGCCTCAAATCCCGTGCTATCCGTGTGGGAGCGGGCGCGCCCGCGAATAGGCCGGATCAGGCAACACAAGCCTCGAAGGATGTCGCTTCAACCCCAAGCAACCGGCTGATGCGGGCGCAATCATCCTCACGCCGCAACTCGGCAAACAGCACCACCGCCTCGGGATAACTGCGGGTCAGCATCGCCAGCCACTGCTTCATCCGCCCCGGCGCATAGCGCGGCGACAGCTTGGCCTGGGCCTGTCGCCAGAACTCGCGCAACAACGGCAGCAGCTGCACCCAGCTCATCGGCTGGTATTGCTGCCCATCGCGCGCCGCGGCGATCTGCAGGGCCAGGTCCGGGCACGACACCAGCCCGCGCCCCAGCATGATGTCTTCAGCACCACTGACCTCGCGGCAACGCCGCCAGTCGTCAACGCTCCAGATTTCACCATTGGCAAACACCGGCACACGCACGACATCCTGCACCCGCGCCACCCACTCCCAGTGGGCGGGTGGCTTGTAGCCTTCGACCTTGGTTCGCGCATGCACCACCAGGTGCGCCGAGCCGCCGTCGGCCAACGCCGTGGCACACTCCAGCGCCCCATCCGGGCTATCGAAACCCAGGCGCATCTTGGCAGTGACCGGGATATGCGCGGGCACCGCACGGCGCACTTCGCGAACGATGGCATGCAACAACTCCGGCTCCTTGAGCAGCACCGCGCCGCCACGCGACTTGTTCACGGTCTTGGCCGGGCAGCCGAAATTCAGGTCGATGACCGGCGCCCCCAGCTCGCAGGCCAGCGCGGCGTTTTCTGCCAGGCACACCGGGTCCGAGCCCAGCAACTGCACACGCATCGGCACGCCAGCGGCCGTGCGCGCGCCCTGGCGCAGCTCTGGGGCGAGCTTGTCGAACGAGGAGGCCGGCAGCAGGCGGTCACACACGCGGATGAACTCGGTGACGCACCAATCGATGCCGCCCACTCGGGTCAGGACGTCGCGCAGGATGTTGTCGACCAGCCCCTCCATGGGGGCCAGGGCAATTTGCATGTCGGGGTCTCGGCGGAAAAAGGCGGCAGTCTAGCAAAAAAAGCCGTGGTTTCAGTTGCCGATCAGCGCCGGCCCGTAACCCTCGAGAAACTCCGCCGGCATGCGTTTGGGCTTGCCGCTGGACAGCTCGATGCAGGCAAAGGTGGTCTGGGCACGCAGCAAGGTCACGCCATCACGTGGACGCTTGAGCTGGAAGCGCCGGGTCATGCGCAGGCGCTGGTCCCAGTCGACGATCCAGGTGGCCAGTTGCAGCTCATCGTCCTCGTAGCCCGCAGCAAGGTAGTCGATTTCGTGGCGCACCACCGCCATGGCCCGGTCCAGGCGCCGGTATTCGGCCAGGTCCAGCCCCAGGCGCTGGGAGTGGCGCCAGGCGCAACGCTCCAGCCAGGTGACGTAGACCGCGTTGTTGGCGTGACCGAGGCCATCGATGTCCTCGCATCCGACGCGCAGGTCGATGATGAATGGTGCTGCCAGGTCCCAGCTCATGCCTGCTTCCTTGAAGGAAAACTGGATTTAGCATGGCCAAGCGGGCAAATGTCCAGCCTTTGTGGTGGATTGCCCGGCTTCTTCGCGGGCAAGCCCGCTTCCACAGTCAGGCACTCTGCCGCGAAGGCTCACGGGCCAGCAGCTCCAGTACCGCCTCGCTCAGACGCGGGTCAGCCAGCAGGCGCTGATGCCCACCCTCCTCCAGCAGCATCAGCCGGCTGTCGAACCAGGCCTTGTGGATGACTTGCGCCTCACCCGCGGGCACCAGCGCGTCATCCGCAGCATGCACCACCAGCCCCGGCAGCTCCAGCTGGTAGCCACTGACATCGAGGCGAGCGATCTGCATGCCGACATCGCGCTCGACCTGGCGGATGAACGCCGCCCTGGCCCGCGCCGGCAACCCCAGACGCTGGGCAAAGCCACGCAACACACCCAGCAGCTGCGCCGGGGCCGCAATGCTCACTGCGGCCTCGGCGCGCAGCCCCATCTGCAGCGCCAGCAACACGCTGGCACCGCCCATGGAGTGACCGATCACGGCACGTAGCGGCGGCAACTCGGCAGCCGCTTCCAGCAGTGCCCGGGCAAACAGCACCACATGCGCCTGCTGGCCGGGCGAGCGACCGTGGGCCGGGCCCTCCAGCGAGACCACGGTGTGCCCGGCCCGCACCAGCGTTTCGATCAGCGCCGCGAATTGGGTCGGGCGCCCTTCCCAGCCGTGCATCAGCAGCACCGTCGGCCCTTTGCCCCAACGCAAGGCCGACAAGCCGAAGCGCAAGGTGATGCGCTCGGCACTGGCCAGCAGCGGCAGCTCCCATTGCCGGGGCGGCAGGTTGCGCGGGGTCATGAAGGCACGGCGCATCTTGCCGGCGACGTGCTCGGGGGCCAGTCGACCCAAGGTGCCATTTACGCCACGAATCCAGCTCAGGGTAGTCATCGCCTTGCTCCAGGACCAGGGGTATCAGAGAACTGCCGACTTGGCGGCACGCAGAATGCGATCGGACAACTCGCCCGGGCCCAAGGCCCGCGCCAGGGCCAGGCCACCGATCATCAGGGCCAGGTCAGCCAAGGCTTTGTCGGCGTCTTCCGGGCGGTCGACCATCGCCGCCGTCATCAGCTCGATGTGCTCGGCCAGCACTTCACGGAAGGCTGCAGGCAGGCGCTGCATCTCGCCGAGCGAGTTCGGCAGCGGGCAGGCATGCACCTCGGCGTCACGGTGCTTGCGCGACAGATAGAAGGCGCTCGCCAGCGCACGGCGCCCTTGCCCATCGAGGTTCGGGTCCATCTGGGCGAGCAAGGCACGCCGTTCGCCCAGCAACTGGCGAAAGGCTTCGAGCATGAGTTCGTCCTTGCTCTCGAAGTGCGCATAGAAACCACCCACGGTCAGGCCCGCCGCGCCCATTACCTGGCTGACGCTCGGCTCGGCCGGGCCATGCTGGATCAACGCGCTGCGGGCGGCTTCGAGAATGCGTTCGCGGGTCTTGCTCTTCTTGTCGCTCATTGGCCGGCTGCCGATCAAAATATGATGATCGAAATATTATTCCCATCATATTTTTTCGCAAGCAGAATTTGCCACCGCTTGTCGGCAGCAGCTTTTTTTCGGCGGGAGAAAAACAAAAGGCCCATTCAATAATCGAATGAGCCTTAAAAGTCCCGCAAAACGCGGGTAAAAAATGGCGTCCCCTAGGGGACTCGAACCCCTGTTACCGCCGTGAAAGGGCGGTGTCCTAGGCCACTAGACGAAGGGGACGTAACCTTCGCGAAGATTCGACGCATCGAACCCTGGCAGAATTGGTGGAGCTAAGCGGGATCGAACCGCTGACCTCCTGCATGCCATGCAGGCGCTCTCCCAGCTGAGCTATAGCCCCGAAACAAAAGACTCATTCAATATGCGAACGAGCCTTTTTAAGTCCCGCAAAACGCGGGTAAAAGTGGCGTCCCCTAGGGGACTCGAACCCCTGTTACCGCCGTGAAAGGGCGGTGTCCTAGGCCACTAGACGAAGGGGACGTAACCTTCGCGAAGATTCGACGCATCGAACCCTGGCAGAATTGGTGGAGCTAAGCGGGATCGAACCGCTGACCTCCTGCATGCCATGCAGGCGCTCTCCCAGCTGAGCTATAGCCCCGGATTTCTAGCCTCTCGGCCCAGCGACATCCTGAAACATCGCTTGTGCAAAACTGGCGTCCCCTAGGGGACTCGAACCCCTGTTACCGCCGTGAAAGGGCGGTGTCCTAGGCCACTAGACGAAGGGGACGAACCTTCTTACCTTCAAGACCTGGTTGCTGGACCCGATCTTGCTCGACAGCCATGGCTGCCAAGCGGAATTTGGTGGAGCTAAGCGGGATCGAACCGCTGACCTCCTGCATGCCATGCAGGCGCTCTCCCAGCTGAGCTATAGCCCCACAATGTCGCTCTGAACAGAAGCGCTGGCTGGGTGCCTGGCGTTTCGTTTTTGTTCATCGCTGTGGACGGGGCGCATATTAAGATCGGATCGCAGGGCTGTCAAACTAAATTTTGAAAATATTCAAATTTTTTTTCACAGATAACAATCACTTACCGCCCTGCCCGCCCAAACCTGGACATCAAGGGCCCTGGGATCAACTTGTGGGAGCGGCCTTGTGTCGCGATAGGGCCGCAACGCGGCCCCGGCGATATTTGCCTTGAAGCTGAAATCGTGGGACCGCGTTGCGGTCCTTTCGCGACACAAGGCCGCTCCTACAGGCCGGTGAAAGGCTATCAGGCGATGTTGGCCAGCAGCTTTTCCCATTCCTTGTTTTCTTTCTTCGACACACCACCGAGCAGGTCCAGGGCCTGGCGCAGACGGTAGCGGGTCAGGTCGGGGCCAAGGATTTCCATGGCATCGAGCACCGACACCGAGCTGGCCTGGCCGGTAATGGCGGCGAACATCAGTGGCATGGCGTCACGCAGCTTCAGCTCAAGCGCTTCGACCACGGCCTGGATGCAGCCGGTGATGCGCTCTTTCTCCCACTGGCGCAGGCTTTCCAGTTTCCACAGGATCAGCTGCATCACCTGGCGCACCTGGTCGGCGGACAGCTTCTTGCTTTCGAACAGCTTGGCATCGAGCTTGAGCGCGCCCTCGAAGAAGAAACCACCCAGCGGGGCGATCTGGCTGAATGTCTCGACCCGGCCCTGCACATGCGGGGCGATTTTCATCATGTAGTCGCTGTTGAATGCCCACTTCTGCACACGTGCGGCGAATTCTTCTACCGGCAGCTCGCGCAGCCACTGGCCATTGAGCCAAGACAGCTTCTCGATGTCGAAGATCGGGCCACCCAGGGAGATACGCGACAGGTCGAAGTGCTCGACCATCTCGGCCAGGGAGAACTTCTCGCGCTCGTCCGGCATCGACCAGCCCATGCGGCCCAGGTAGTTGAGCATGGCCTCGGGCATGAAGCCCATGCGCTCGTAGAAGGTCACCGACGTCGGGTTCTTGCGCTTGGACAGCTTGGACTTGTCCGGGTTACGCAGCAGCGGCATGTAGCACAGCTTTGGCTGTTCCCAACCAAAGTACTCGTACAACTTGATCAGCTTCGGTGCCGACGGCAGCCACTCTTCGCCACGCAGGACGTGGGTGATACCCATCAGGTGGTCGTCGACCACGTTGGCCAGGAAGTAGGTCGGCAGGCCGTCGTTCTTCATCAGCACCTGCATGTCCATGCGGTCCCATGGGATTTCGACGTCGCCACGGAGCATGTCCGGCACCACGCAGATGCCTTCGCTCGGCACCTTCATGCGGATCACGTGCGGCTCGCCTGCGGCCAGGCGGCGCTGGACTTCTTCTTCGCTCAGCAGCAGGGCACGGCCGTCGTAGCGCGGGGTTTCACCACGGGCCATCTGCTCGGCGCGCATCTGCTCCAGCTCTTCGGCGGTGCAGAAGCAGTAGAAGGCGTGGCCGGCGTCGACCAGCTCCTTGGCGTACCTGGCGTAGATCTCGCCACGCTCGCTCTGCCGGTACGGACCGTGCGGGCCACCGACATCCGGGCCTTCGTTCCATTCGATGCCGAGCCAGCGCAGGGCGTCGAAGATCTGCTGCTCAGACTCGCGCGTGGAGCGCAGCTGGTCGGTGTCTTCGATGCGCAGGATGAACTCACCGCCGTGCTGCTTGGCAAAGCAGTAGTTGAACAGGGCGATGTAGGCGGTGCCGACATGGGGGTCGCCAGTGGGCGATGGCGCGATACGCGTGCGAACGGTGGTCATGAGAGTCTCGAACGAAAGATGAAACAAAGGCGGGATGTTAGCAGGGAGCAGGCACCGGGCTCCAGCAATGGCGCGAACGTCACTTGTCGGCTGGCCATGTGCCGCTGTTAAATTCATTTACATTTCTGGAACGATAGTCCCCATGCCTGCCCAACTCAAACGCCGCCTGGCGATCTTCTTCACCTTGGTGGCCCTCATCGCCCTCGCCTTCCTGGCCGAGTGGTATTTCAAGGGCCGCTTCTTCGAGAGCACCGACAATGCCTACGTGCAGGGTGAAATCACCCGTATCTCCAGCCAGCTCGGCGCACGTATCGACGAGGTCCGGGTCGACGACAATCAGCACGTGAACAAGGGCGACCTGCTGGTGCGCTTGGAGGCCGCCGACTTCGAGCTGGCCGTGGAACGTGCCCGCGCCGCCCTCGCCACCCGCGAGGCCGAATATGCCCAGGCCCAGAGTCGGCTGACCCAGCAAGGCAGCCAGATCGCCGCAGGGCAGGCGCAGGTCGCCGCCAACCAGGCCACGTTCGACCGCGCGCGCCTGGACCTGAGCCGCGCCGAAAAGCTGCGCAAGCCCGGCTTCGTCTCCGAAGAGCGGGTGACCACCCTGTCGGCAGAGAGCCATGTGGCCGGTTCCCAGGTCGACAAAGCGCGTGCCGACCTGCAAAGCCAGCGCCAGCAGGTCAACGCCTTGACCGCCGACCTCAAACGCCTCGACGCGCAGATCGCCAATGCCCGCGCCGACCTGGCCCAGGCGGAACTGAACCTGACCCGCTGTGAGATTCGCGCGCCACTCAGCGGCACCATCGGCCAGCGCAATGCCCGCAGTGGCCAGGTCGTACAGGCCGGCGCCTACCTGCTGTCGATCGTGCCCGATGAGAACATCTGGGTGCAGGCCAACTTCAAGGAGACCCAGATCGGCAAGATGCAACCCGGCCAGCGCGCCGAATTGCTGTTCGACAGCTACCCCGACACCCCGATCGAAGGCCGCGTCGATAGCCTGTTCGCCGCGTCCGGCGCGCAGTTCAGCCTGCTGCCGCCAGATAATGCCACCGGCAACTTCACCAAGGTGGTGCAGCGCATCCCGGTGAAGCTGACGTTCGCCGCCGACAACCCGCTGCATGGGCGCATTCGCCCCGGCATGTCGGTCACCGCCACCGTCGACCTGCGTCACGAAGACGAAGGCCACGATGGCCGGTGATCAACTGCTCCGCCCGACTGCGGAGCCGACCCGGCGCGACTGGATCGCGGTGATGAGCGTGATGCTGGGGGCCTTCATGGCCGTGCTGGACATCCAGATCACCAACTCCTCGCTCAAGGACATCCAGGGCGCGCTTT